>JAUNFY010000004.1 GCA_030524805.1 Bacteroidales bacterium
TCATCCGACCCTTGACCTTGAATTTAATTAACATTCTTTAAGAGACACTAGTGTGTTTTTATTTATTGATCCGAAGTTGGCCACATTCCTGACAAAGATTGAGAATCCGGGCATCCGGCATCTGCGGCTATATCTAAATGCAAAGTTATCAAAATTTTACAATATATAATTCCACTGCTATTATTTTAACATTTATTAACTTATTTTCATCCAATCAAAAATAACGAGCCCTTCCCCACCTCCTGCCTCACGCTGATTTACAGCATTAAACCTTACGCGCGGGCGGGATGAATCCGAGTCATTTCAGGATGGCGGACGCACCTGTGGCTGCGCCTCCCACCTCATCGCCGCGCTGCAGCTTCTTGCCGTAACCGAATGTGTAGGCCACCGACAGGCGCAGACTAAAGTGAGCGTTGGTGTCGTAATTGGTCATATTGTCAGCGTAACGGTCATATTTGGATTCAGTCGTGCTATATTCCCACGACGTGCGGAACGGGTTGGACACGGTCAACCTCACATTCAAATCCGATTTGCTCCACCCGGCTTGCACCTCAAAAGTGCTTTTCGACCGGATGATGGTATCATAATTCGACCATAAACTTGTGAGGGGCGAATTGAAGAAACCTGAAAAATAGAAATTGCCCAGATAATATTGTATGGCGCCAAGGAAGATAAACGGATTGTAGCTTACCGGCACCGAGCCGTTGGCATGATAGAAATCCTGCCTTGGCATAAGCTGAATCTGCAGGTTATTGTCGAAGAACGACGCTGTCGCGGAGATACCGAAATTTGTCCACAGATGATTGCCGTTGTTGTCATAGCTCCGGAGTATGGCGTGCCCGTTGTCGTAACTGCTGTATACCGGAGTCCATCTGTCAAACAACCCTAAGAATCTCGCATAAGGGGATATACTCAGCCATGGGAGCGCGTTCCAACTGTAGCTGACCGATGTAGAAAACATGTGCGAGCTGCTTAGGTCGGGATTACCGCGGTAATAGAGCAATTCATTTTCCTTCAATACGTTCGGACTCTTGCCGTTGTCGGGAATTGTTTCCTTCGAATAATTTAAAGTGAGATTCAAGGAATGGCTCCGGCTTGGCGACCACCCAACGTTGACAGTGCCGAACGGATATAATTCCTTCTCCAGATGGTCGTTGGTCTTATGGTACTGATACCTCAGCCCTGTGCGGAAATCGGCGCTGACGGTATTCGTATAGTAACCATACTTCAATGTCGCTCCCGCAAAGGCAGTCATAAGCCTGTCGGATGCCGGATAATCGCCGGAATAGCGCACACGATACTCCGTTCTTCCGCCAAATCCTGAGAGATAGATGTAATGGTCCTGCCCGAGATCTTTCCTGAGCGTCGCGTCGATATTCAGATCATTGGCTTTCTCGCGCGCATTGTTCCTTATGACAGTTTTATCTGCTGCATACAATGATTTCTGATTGTTGAGTGTGTAGGAAGCGGAAGGGTATACCGACAGGTTATAGCGACGTGGAAACGTGAAATAGAACATACCGTAATACGACACCGTCTTCACGTCGGAATTCTTTTCCGAATTATATTCCGACGGCTTGAAAAGTTCGGGCGAAAACCCGACCGTTCCGTCATTATCATTCTCCGGCGTCGCCGTATAGGTGAAACCCACAGTATTCTTCATCTGAAAATTTTCCGAATCGAATGAAGCGCGGAAAGTAACCGGCACTGTGTTCTCCACATAGTGGCTTCCGGTGAGGGTTTGCTTGCGCTCCGCCCAAAAGGGAGTCTCACCGTCGGGCGAAAGCAGATACGACGATGTCCCGCTGCTGCCGGTGTGGTGATTGTTGATGTTCCGGCTTTCGGCATAGAGGTCGTAGGTCATACTCTTGAATTTAAATTTGGAGTATACCGACACGTCGCTTGCCAGGCCTGTGAAGAAACTCTCGTCGGCCGACAGTTTCGTATATCCGCCATATTCATATTTCTGCATGATAAAATTCACCACATTCATCTCACCCATGAAGCGGGGATCGGAAGGAGAATAAGAGAATTCCACCTTGCGGACATCGCCGGTGCGCAGACCTTTCAATTCCTCGGCCGAAGCCCTGGCGTAGTCGATAAATATCGCCACCGATCTTCCGTCGGTAGTCTCCACGCTGTTGCCGGCCAATTTCACCACAATCTGCGGTATGGCCATCCGGCGCAATAGGTCGATGGCATCCATGGCCGTGTTTTTCTGCCGTTGGGTGGGGAGATAGACATTGCGGTCGGAATACAGGAGCGCACCGTCGCCTCCGACTTTCACCTCGCCAAGCCTCACTGCATTTTCATCCATCACGATAGTGCCCATGGCAAAGGATTGGCAGTCTACGTATTTTGTCTTGTAGCCCAGGCAGTAGAGTTTCGCGACCGCGCCTGTGCGGTCGCAGGGAATCTTGAAACGCCCGTCAGCATCCGCGATACCGTAGGTCAATACGGTTGAGTCCTTTGGCGCGAGGAGCATTACGGTGGCAGCCGCCACAGGCGCTCCATCTCTCCCGATGGCCCTCCCGCTATATACGTATCGGCCGTGCTGGAGAGCCTCGACATAGTAAGTGCCCTTTGCTTTGACCACTGTCACCGGATTCAGGCCTATCGTCTGGCGCAGCGCATCGTAGGCATTGCCGGCATCCACTGTCGCGCTTGTCTTGTAGTTTTCAAGTTCATTGTAAATGAAATTGATGTCGAGATCAGGATGATTCTCCATGATCTGCCGAATTGCCTCTGGCAGAGGTGTGGAGTTGAACCGATAGGAGAAAGTCTCGGCGCCGGCCATGATGAAAGCTGACATGGCGCAAATAAATATGATTATCCTTGCCATGATGTCAGTCTATTATGAGGGTGTTGTCTTTTACCGCGATGTGGATTTGCTCGAAGTTGTTGAGGCTTCCTACAACCTCGTCGAGCGACTGAGCCTGATTCCAACGGAAATAAAGGCGCAACGATTCGGGCGCTTCCGCCGAGAACTCCACTTTGCAACCATAATATTCAGCGATACGGATGGCGATAGCAGCCAGCGGCTCGTTGTCGAATATTATTGTTTCGGGTGCTTCTGCGGGCACCTCCACGGCAGCGGCAAGTGTGTCGTCAGCGGCAATATTCTCTTCCGTTGTGGCGGCGATAGCGGTTGAAGAGTTCTCCGTCTTTCTATCGCGCAGATAGCCTGCGCCCGCGCCGACCACGGCTGCCACGGCTGCAAGCGAGACGACCCCGATGGCGATGCTTGCCGCTATGTGTCGGCCAATCAGATTCCGCAGGCTGAAAGTGCTGTGCCGTTGCGCGGCCGGATGCGATTCTCTGAAAGATTCCCATTCGGCATCGATATCGGGAGCGGAAACCGGAGTCATGGCTGATTTGGTTTTGGCAAGCAAACCGTAAACCTCCCTTGTTTCCGGATCAGCAAGCATCTCCTCCAGATCCTTTTCCGTATAGAGGTCGGGATTGGCGATAGCATCAAGCAGTCGGTCTATTTTATCCATTTTCAGATAGTTTTAAGCGTAAGACATCCATTGCATGACGCAAGTGCTTATATACGGCCACTTCGCTGACACCCAAGGCAGAGGCAATCTCCTTGTAACTCTTCCCGGCGGTGAAACGTAACTCCACAACCCTGCGGCAGGCAGCCGTCAGGTCGTTTGCCACGGCTGAATGAATCAGCGCTACGGTATCATCGTCGGGCCAGTCCTCATCGGCTATCTCCTGCTCATCAAGAGCATAAAGTTGCTTGATACGGTCGCGTACCGTGAGGTTGCGGAGATAATTGAGACATCGGTTGCGGACAGCCCGGAGCAGGTAGCCGGCCGACACATCTGTCATGCCGGAGGTGAGAAGCGACTCGAAGACATCGTGCACAATATCCCGCGCCGCATCCTCATCACGCAACAGCAGCATCGCCGACCGGTGCATCGCCGTGTAATGGGTTCTGAAAAGCCGTTCTATGTCATTACTTGTCGTCATACACCAATAAGACACCTCACCCGCTCAAAACCTAACCTCCAATCCGATTTTTCAATAAACCTGCGGCTATGGCGGGTCAGATTTCGCGTATCACCTTGCATGGATTGCCCACGGCAAGGGAGTTGGCGGGGATGTCTTTTGTCACCACACTGCCGGCCCCTATCACACAGTTGTCGCCTATGGTCACTCCGGGGACAACGACCACGTTGCCACCAATCCACACGTTGTTGCCGACCGTGATCGGTTTCGCATATTCAAGGCCTCTGTTGCGCTGCTCCACATCAAAGGGATGCCCCGCGGTATAGAAAGCGCAGTTGGGAGCGATGAAGACATTGTCGCCGAATGTAACCTTCGCCTCGTCAAGGATGACGCAGTTGACATTCATATAGAAATTCTCGCCCAACTCAATGTTGTAGCCGTAATCGCAGTGGAAGGGCGATTCAATGATGAACTCCCCTTTCACGTTGCCCAGAATCTTGCGGAACAATTCATACCGCCGGTCATCCGAGGCCGGCGACAACGCGTTGATCTCGTGCAGCACTATCTTGCAGTTCCTGCGCTCGGCAATCAGGTCCGGGTCATAGTTGGCATCATACAACTCGCCGGACAGCATCTTCTCTTTTTCGCTTGTCATAGAATAAAGTTGATTAACTTTGCAAAGTTAATCAACTTTATTGAAGCGTGCAATAGCCTCGACGGGCGACGGGGCGTCAACCGCCGGTGCCGAAGCGGGAGATGTCGATGGAGGTGTCGGTCTGCGGTTTGAAGCCGTTGAAGCGCCAGATGAATGTCAGTTTCACGTTTCGCGTCAGGTCGTAAACCTTCATGCGGTAGTCTTGGCCCGCATGGTGGATTGTCATTGTCGGCGACCAACGGTTGAAGATGTCGTTGGCCTGCAGGTCGAGCTCGCAGCAACGTTTCCTTCCGAACTGCCATTTCACACCCGCATCCGTTTTCCACAGACTTGAAAGGTCGGCGATTCCCTGCATCGACGGCGAAATATAGGTGAAATCCACCGACAATGACACCGGACAATTCGGGCTGAACCGGATGGTGTTGTTCAGCGCTCCGTAGAATATCCACTTGCTGTTGTCGAAACTGATGTCGTGGAAGTGGTCGGCCTTTTGCCTCCGGTTTAATACGTTGACCGTTGCTGTGGCGTTCCATACGTAGCCGACATTGAACGGCACGTTTAGATTGAGCCCTACCGTCCTTTCATAGTTCATGTTGATGGTCTGGTATATAAGCCTCAATTCATCGGGCGACTGATAGGGCAGCTGCACTGTCGCCTTGTCGGCATACTGGACATAGAGCGTGGCCACATATTTCTGCCTGAAGATGTAGCTAAACTGACCGGAATAGTTGAGATAGGGCTGCAACGCCGGATTCCCCAACACTTTTGAATATGGATTGATATGCGATGAGCCGTTGCGCAGTTCCCAATATGAAGGATAGACGCGGCTGGTGGAGAGATTCAGCTGGAAGATGCTTTTCGGCGTCTTGTAGTAGGTGGCGCCGAGTTGCGGAATGAAATTCCAATTGTGCTGATACGAGTTGTGGTAATACTCCCCCTTTGCCGACACGTTGAACGACAAACCCCAATCGAAAGAAGATTGCACACCGACGTAGGCATCGGCCACGTCTTCCACTGTGGTGCCTGAGAATCCCCCGGCATCTTCATTCGGGTAAGTGAGCTGCGAACTGCTGTCGTCGGCTCTCTGATACTCCAGTCCATAGTTGAGTTGCCACCTGCCGAGCTGATGCTGCTGGTCAAGATAGATGTGCCAGCGGTTTATATCCTGACGGTTGTGTTCGCCAAGAAGGCAGTCGCTACCCTGCATTAGCGACTGGTCACGTTTCTCGCCATAATATGTGTAGTCGCCTCCGGCTGTAAGTCCGAAGGGCGCTGAATACCTCACCGCCAAGTTGTGATAATTGATCGGCCCGTCGTATGTGTAGTTATTCACAAAACTTCCGAGGGTACCGTCGGAAAGGCTCCGTCCTTTTGCCGAGTAAGTTATCTGCCCGTTGTAGGTAAGGCGGAATCTTTTATAAGTAGCCGAGGCATATACCGTATTAGTCAGGTTTTCCGAAATGCGGCGCATGTCATCTTCTATCATGGTTCGGTTCCCCTCGAAAAGATGATTGGAAAATGTCTGCTCATGATTCCACGTCTTCGCGCGCGACAGGCCGTAGTTGAGGTCGAAGGTCCAGTCCTTTATGGCATAAGTGGCGGCAAGTCCACCCCCGAAAGAGGCGTAATGTCCCTGGTTGTAGCCGGCGCGGACTTGTCCCTGCAGGCCGTCGAGCGGAGTGGGAGTCTTGAGCACCACGTTTATCACGGCGCCGTTGACATGATATTTCGCAGGGGCGGTATACATCACCTCGACATTCTTCAACCGATCGACGGGCGTTGTGTAAAGCAGCTGATACAGGTTCTGCAACGGCATGTTTGTCAGCTCACCATTCAGGATGATGGTTACGCCCGAGGCGCCTGCCAGCCCTATCATGCCGTTGTTGTCGACCACTCCGGGAAGATAGCCCAACGCCTCAAGAATATTTGTCACCGCCTTATCCTTGACGATAGCGGGCAAGTCGACAACCATAATGCCGTCGTGCCCCTTGATCTGCGGTTTCTCACCTTTCACCATTACCTCATTGAGTTGCCGGGCCTCGATGCTGTCAGGGTTTTCACCCTGAGCACTCACGGGAATGACAACCGACAAAACTGCGAACATGACAATAAATTTCTTCATAACCGTTGAGTTTTTAATTGTGATGATGCAAAGTTAAATGCAAATCACTTTCCGGCCGTAGTCCTCAACCTTATTTAGTCTTAAGCCTTCCCTTATTTAGTCTTAAATTTGCAGATGGTTTTATCGCGTTACGGATTTTTATATGTAAATTTGCGTATGAAAAAATTCAGGATCAACTCCATAATCTTTATATCCGCCATCGCTGTCATTTTTGGCTGCAATGTCTTTTATCTTGTCAGGCTATATGAATCCATCAGGAAAAACGTTGAACGTGAAGTAATGGCGGCCATGACAGATGCCGACATCGACGACCTTATGGTTCGTGCCGGCAAGGCACAGGGGCTCGCTTCAAATGTCACCATGCAGGAAGAGGCGGATTCAGTAAATTCCAAGGCTCCGAGAAAAGCAGAGGCATCAACCTATAGGGATAAGAACGGACAACTTATCTCCGTAAGAACCGAGGCCGACGGTACTGTCGTTGAAGAAAAAGCGCTGTTGGCGGAAGAAACCCCTTACTCCAATCAGATGATAGATGCGATGAGCAAACAGTTCCATACCTTGATGGATAAATACATTGGATTTGATCTGGCGGTAATGGACAGCGTCCTCAACGACCATCTTTCGCGGAGATATATCTATCCGGATTTCGTGGGAGTTGAAGTTGTCAACAGTAATGACTCCATAATTGTCAGCAATCCCAAGATTAAAAGCCATTCAGGATTTGACACATTCAGAATTGTCATCAACCCTAACGAAGATATTTATTATAAAGCATACATCACTCCCCTCACCCGCCATATCCTCTCGCAGATGATGGGAGTGATCGTGACGATATTTCTTCTTATGGTTGCTTTCGCAGCTGCATTCCGGTATCTTTTCCGCACCGTCTCCAAACTGCGCACCATCGAGGAGATGAAGGATGATTTCGTCAGCAACATGACCCACGAACTGAAAACGCCCGTCGCCATAGCCTATTCCGCCAACGATGCGTTGCTGAACTACGACACAGCCAACGATCCGGAGAAAAAGACTGCCTATCTCATGATTGCAATGAAGCAACTCAACCGACTCAGCGAATTGATAGAGAACATTCTCGCCATGAGCATGGAGCGTCGCAAGACCATGACTCTGAAGTCTGAACGGTTTGACCTGACCGAACTCGTCACGGAAATAGCGGAGACGCAGAAGATGAGAGGCGACAAGGAGATTCACATTGAAGTTCTTTCCGAAGGAAATGTAACGGTGACGGCCGACAAATCACATCTGGCAAACGTGTTGAATAATCTGATCGACAATGCCATCAAGTATTCCGGCGAAACGGCAGTGATACGCATCGGCATTGAGGCTGAAAGCATCTCGGTGGCAGACAACGGCATAGGCATTCCCCCGAATAGCCTGCCATACATTTTCGACAAGTTCTACCGTGTGCCTCACGGCAACCGTCAGGATGTGCGCGGCCACGGCATCGGACTCTATTACGCGAAGCACATTCTCGAGAAGATGGGATGGAGCATCTCGGCAGAGAGCCGGGAAGGACACGGCTCGGTATTCACAATTAAATTCGGCAACAATGAAAGCAAGGATACTTTTCATTGAGGATGAACGCGACCTGTCGCTGATAGTCTGCGACACCCTGCGGCAGCAGGGATATGAGGTGGCGGCGGCATTCGACGGCATTGAAGGGCTTGCCGCCTACAGGAGCACGGGCGCCGACCTAATAGTAGCGGACGTGATGATGCCACGGCTCGACGGATTCGCCATGGCAAAGGAGATAAGGCGAACATCGGCCGATGTGCCGATCATCTTCCTTACGGCCAAAAGCACTATCGACGATGTGGAGGAAGGTTTCGACATCGGAGCCAACGACTATCTGAAGAAACCGTTTGAACTCAGGGAATTGCTCGTCAGAATCAAGGCTCTGCTTCGCAACAAGGCCGACAGGGATTCCGGCAATATGGTCTACAGCATCGGCAACTACACGTTTGACGCGACAAACCAGTTGCTCGCCTGCAATGGCAAGGAAACGACCCTCTCAAACATCGAGACACGCATACTTGAAAAACTGACCTCCAACGTCGGCAAGACCGTAGATGCCTCTGAAATGATGATTGCAGTCTGGGGACGCGATGAGATGAGCAACCGCAATTCCCTTCACGGCTATATCCACAAACTGCGCCGCATCCTGCGCCACGATTCCGGCATCAGCATCGTCAATCAGCGCGGATTTGGCTATATGCTGACCGTAAGGAAACATGCGGAATGACGATGACGGCCTTTACGGGCTGATCCAAAACCGGTGGCGCAAAAAACGACATCGACTGGGTGTTCTTCACTCCGGCCGGCAATCTCGGCGACATGGGCGCGAAAGGTCCGGGCAAACGCACGGGAGTATACCGTCTGGGCAAAGACGACATGATTTTCGACAAGGACGGCAACAGCTTCATCTCAGTGGAAGACTATGCCAAGGCAATGGTAGACGAACTTGCCGAGCCGGCACACCACAAGGAGCGTTTCACAATAGGATATTGATATGAAAAGCAGATTTATTTTAGCGGCGCTGTCGTGCGCATGCGGTCTGGGCGCCATGGCCCAGGCTGATGCGCTGCGGTTTGATCCCGACGCCTTCACCCGCGCCCGGCTGACGATGCCCGACGAGCAGGAGGTGGCTTACAAGGCCTACGAAGGCATCTACTATGTGAGTATTCCCTGGAACCGTCCGCACTCGGGCGACTACAACCTCGACGATCTCTTCAGCTGGATTGCAACTACACTCAAAAAATAGGGGATAAGCATAAGCAGCGAGAAGACAACAAGTTGCCCACTAAAAAACACACCACTCATATACCCTCAGCCGGAGCGTCAGACTCTCAGAAGTTTGATTCTTCGGCTGAAATTTTGTAAGTCACTCCCCTCGTAGGCTTGGGCAACATCCTCACCACCACCCTCACGCTCCTCACATGCTGCTCGCTGGCGCCCCTGTTCTTCGCATCACTGGCATTCCGGAAAAAATCATCAGTCTGACAATCTTTTCCGACTCCTGAATCGTTTATAATACAGGGAGGATTCCTCACGGGGCATCCTCCCTGACTTACATATCTTAATCTCATGCAGCAAATACACCTTGCTGCTAAATACAAATACTAAAAAACACACAAACATGAATCATTCCCAGATTGCAAGCCTTCTCGGCAAGGAAGCGGAATATCTGCTCGACCACAAATGCACCACCATCGACCGCTCCCTGCTCCATCTCCCCTCGGGCGACACCGTCGACCGGATATGGATCGACAGCGACCGAAACATCCAGGTGCTAAACAATTTCCAGCGGCTGCTGAGCCACGGACGCCTCGCCGGCACCGGCTATCTTTCCATCCTCCCCGTCGACCAGGACATAGAGCACTCCGCCGGAGCCTCTTTTGCCCCGAATCCTATATATTTCGATCCGGAAAACATAGTGAGACTTGCCATCGAAGGGGGCTGCAATGCCGTGGCCTCTTCTTTCGGTAACTTAGGCTCGATTGCCCGGAAATATGCCCACAAGATTCCATTCCTCGTGAAACTCAACCACAATGAACTGCTCACCTATCCCAACAGCTTCAACCAGGTGATGTTCGGCACGGTCAAGGAAGCATGGGACATGGGCGCCGCAGCCGTGGGCGCCACCGTATATTTCGGGTCGGAGGAAAGCCGCGATCAACTGGTGCAGGTGGCAGAAGCTTTCGAGTATGCGCATGAACTCGGCATGGTCACAGTGCTCTGGTGCTATCTCCGCAACAGCGCCTTCAAGAAAGACGGAGTGGACTATCATGCAGCTGCCGACCTCACCGGACAGGCCGACCGCCTCGGCGTCACCATCAAGGCCGACATCGTGAAGCAGAAACTCCCCGACGTCAACGGCGGATTCAAGGCTATCGGTTTCGGCAAATACGACGAGAAGATGTATACGCAGCTCACGAGCGAGCACCCCATCGACCTCTGCCGCTACCAGGTGGCCAACGGCTACATGGGGCGCGTGGGGCTCATCAACTCCGGCGGCGCCTCCCACGGAGAGGCCGACCTTCAGGATGCGGTGTACACGGCTGTGGTCAACAAACGCGCCGGCGGCATGGGCCTGATATGCGGACGAAAGGCATTCCAGCGCCCCATGAATGAAGGCGTCGAGCTGCTGAATGCCATTCAGGACGTATATCTCGACAAGGATATCACCATAGCCTGAAAAAAACTCATCGGCATCAAACCGGCAAGGGCATCCGGGCGTTATATTGCCAGAAAGGGATTTCTTGATCCCCGATAACTGAAAAACACACCCACGGCCATGAAAAAGACAATTCTACTACTTGCCATAGCAGCATTGAGCAGCACCTATTGTCTTGGATACGACGATGCTGACTACAACCCGGCTTTTGCCGACGAACTGATGACGGAGGAAATGCTGATGCACTCCATCGACTGCAGCCAATGGATTGAAGACATTCCGCAGAATGTTGAACCAATCCATATCGATCCGGCCGACCAGCTCGACCTCAGATATGAGGAGATGGAATGGGACAGCGAGAACTTCCACTTCAATTACCTTCTTTACCCCTATACCGACGAGGCTTGCATTGAGCAAGCCTCGTTGCGTTATAGGCAGGCGTGTGGTGGCGGACCCTCGGCAGTGCGCGCGCCCTCCCTCACCGACCTCTACATCTGGTTCTGGTGCTTCAGAAACGAATCGCACTCGCGCCCCTGAGGGCTAAGAAATGCAGCACATAAAAAAAACCGGAAGGGGAAACATCCCTCTCCGGTATTTTCTTTTCTTTGCGTAAAGACACGCATCAGCATTTGCAGTCGCCCTTCAACTGCTTCTTGAAGTCGTTGAGCTGCGCGAAGAATGCCGCGAACTTCTCGTTGTCGGGATATTTCTTCAATGCGTGATGCAGCAATCTCATACCGAGCACAAACTGCCGGGCATGTTTCTGCTTCATGTCGAAATCTTTCTCTGCCCTCGCTGCCATGGCCGCGAGGTCGTGATGCCCGCCAAAGTTAAAGCAGAAGACATCCTGGATCTTGCCATCCACCACCTCGGTGACGCCTACATGGTAAGATCTTTTTTCCTTATTACAGTTACAGTCCATAATCATTTATTTTTATTGGTTGTCGAGTCATGCAACTCGAAAGTAAAACGCCCTTATGCGGGAGGCGGTTTGCCGTGCGCCTTCATATTTATACTTTATTAAATGTAGGTGTTAACAATTACAAAAAGCGTCAACCCGCGGGCTCACGCCGGCGTTTTGAGGTAAACGAAAACACTATAGGCCATGGGATTCCAAGGACTATGAAAAACACACTATGAGCTATGAAACACGTAATTGCCACCCTGGCTCTGATCATACTCAACTGCATTGTATGCCTCGCCAATGATAATAATGATTATGAGCCCCTCGCCACCGAGGCGATTGAAATATCCGCCACCACCCCCACAGAGGCGATGGAGATATCCGCCGCCGATCTGCAACCCTCGCTTGAGTGCGCTGCCGACGTGGTGATACCCGAGAGTCTTGAATCTTTCGCGATCGACCTCTCCGATCAGAATTATCTCAAGAATCACAAGCTGAACATTTATGAACTTCCCTACTCCCTCACCGGACGCTGCTACGACTGGAAACGCTTATGGATCAACACCGCCACTCTCACCGGTGCGTTTGTCGGATCACTTGCCGTGCTCGAATGCCTGCCGGAGGATGCCACCAACTGGAACCGCGCCGAGATTCAGAGCGTGCCGCTGTTCCAGCGATGGAAAGACCACGTCATCAAGGAAGGGCCTGAATGGGACGGCGACAAATGGTATTTCAACTATGTGCTGCACCCCTACGCCGGAGCAGCCTACTTCATGGGCGCCCGCAGCTGCGGATTCAACTTCTGGCAGTCGCTCCTCTACAGCGCGTTCATCTCCACTGTGGAATGGGAATTCGGCATCGAGGCTTTCATGGAAAGGCCTTCCATCCAGGATTTGTTCATCACCCCGATAGTCGGTTCGCTCATCGGAGAATGCTTCTACAAGTTGAAACGCCACATCGTCAGCAACGGCTACTGCCTTGCCGGATCAAAGGTGCTCGGCAACGTCGTGGCATTCCTCATCGATCCCCTCAACCAGTTCCTGGGCCTCTTCTACGGCAATCCGAGCCGTGAGGCCGCCAAGCTCTATCTACATCAACGGAAAGTGGACCTCTCGTCGTCGTTCATCGTGGCCACACCATCCGGCCCCGGACTGGGAATCGGCCTCACCTGCGTATTCTGATTTCGACCGCTCCCCGATAAAATGCGGGCGGAGAGGCCTTCCGGTCTCCCCGCCCGTTGTATCATGCGGATGTTGGCATCGCATGACGCCTGTCATTCCGATGCTGTCAGCGTGTTCACTATCACGAGTCGTTCCGTATCGCCATCATCAGAATCAGTGTAGTCTTCATACACCCTCATCTGCTTGCCTGCGAACCTCACGGTCACGTATCCGTCGCCTTCGTATACTCCATCGGTTGAGTGGTCGTAGTATAATGTACCCTGGCTTTCATTCAGCCATTTCCAGCGCGACACTTCCACATCACCGTTGAGATAGAAGCAAAGATATGTGCCGGCTGTGGTGAAGATCACCTTGTAGCAGAATTCGCTGTCGTCGCCCAGATAGTCTTCCTCCTCTATGTCGAGGATATCATCGCCGAGCGCCTTGAAGGTAGTGGTGAGTTTACCGTTATCATACGACTGCTTGCCATGCGCGATGTATTTGCCGTTGAAGTAAGCCCAGAGTTCGAAGCTGTTCATGTCCCATGAGCGGCAGAGGCTTCTGGCCTGATCGCTCACATTCGGGGTGTCGAGCTGCACATATACCGTGGATATGATGCCCACCTGATTGGTATAAGTCATGGTAGCGTCCGACCCTGTGGCCTCGCCGAGATCTATTTCCGAGCCGTCGTCAAGACCATAACGGGAGTCGCCCAGTTTGGTGTAGCTACCGTAAAGGCCGTCGCCGATATTCACCGATCCGTTGCGGGTCGCTTCGCCACGGGTGCGCATCGGCTTGCGGTTGGTGTTGTTGCTGTACATCATCAGGTAATGCCCGTCGGCCATGAGCTCGAGCGAATAAAACGGTGCGTCGCCGTTCGGGGCCACGATGCGAACCGCGTCGTCGGCATACGGCTCAGCCGGGAGATTATTGAGGGTGAAATCTTCCGAAGGCAACGAACCGGCAGGGGGAGTGTCGTTGCCTGAAATCTTGATGTCCGGAGTGGAACAAGCCGACACCATCATGCCAAGCAAGGCAAAGAGGAGATAAATGTGATTTTTCTTCATGATTGTTTTAGTTTTTACAAGCAAAAGTTGAAATTTAAGAGTTCAGTTATACGATGCTCCGGGAGCGTTTCCGTCTTGTGCAGCAGCCGGAGATCAGAATCTGAGCGCGACATAGAAGCGCGGACCGCCCTGCTTCAGTTTGAATGTCTTGGTGGTGAAGAGATTGTCGCCGTCCTCATCATCGCCGTCGCCAAACGATGCCTGATGATATTTGATTTTGCTCCAGAGGCCTTCCACACCCACCGAGATCAGTTTGTAGGAAACGGAAGCACCTGCAGCCATGGCGCAGCCGAAGCCGTAGGAGAACTTGTCGTTCTCAAGTATTCCCGATGCCGTGGGCATTGCATGGAAATATGCTGCCACTATTATATGGTTCCAGGGGTTGAGGCTGATGCTCGGGCCGACATGTAGCGCATATTCGAATTTGTGCATGCCAAGATCGATTCCGAGCAGCGCACCTATCGATCCGCTGGGGTCGTCGCTCACTATGTCGTCGAAGCCATCGGAGTTGGTGTTGCCGCCGGAGCCCGAGCCGGAAGATTCCGACAATTCGATCGATTTCAGTTTCAGTTTCGTGTAGCTGAGGTCGCAGAAGCCATAGTCAAGGCCAAACTTCAGCATCCCGAAGAGGGGCTTGGGATGGAAATATACAGTGCTGCCCTGCTGAACGAAAACGGAGAACTGATTTTTCCATGTCATTTCCTCGCCGTCGGTGCGTTCCATGTGCGGATTGGCGAAACCAAGCTTCCAATACTTCTTCCGCCCCCATATTTTCTTATATAGTTTCTGCTTTTCCTCGTCGTCGGCTTTCGAGATTCCGGAATCGGCCTCACTGCCGGCTACATCCACCGATGTGTTCCGCTCCATGTCGGTGCCTTCATTCCATAAAGTGGAGTCTGAGGGCAGACCCTGTGCGTTGCTTGTCGCGGCCATCCATATTGTCAGCAAAGCCGCTGCTATACGTTTAAGTGCCATGTCTGAAAAAGCCCATCTGCTATACCGGGGCTAAAGATATCGATGTTAAGATTGAATTATAGATAATATGTAATCGCAGGCGATTTAATCAATACAGATGCAAATATATATAAAAATTTTCAATTATTAACTTTTTTTGTAAAAAAATCTCATCTCCGTCGCCGCACGCCGCCACAATACCGCGGGCCGCGACCTCGACAAAAAAACGGATGCCCGCAAAGGAGCATCCGTATGTTTCAAAGCAGTACGCCCGTCGGGCGCGATAGCCTATATGTTTATATACAATAGATTTATATTCTATATGTTTGTATTCTACAGGTTTATATCCTACAGGTTTATATTGAGGTGTATGCCCGGAATCAAGGTCCACGGCGAGAGCGGCGACCAATCCACTGTTATCGTCGAGCGTTTGCCATATCTTCCCTCGTAGGGGTAGAGATACTGGGCATACATCCGGTTGCCTTTGCGGAAACGGACCACGTAGGTGCCTTCATCCACCTGCCAGACGTTGACATCCCTTCCACCACGTGCTATGCGGCTGATCATGTAGCCGAGATTGTCGTGCACTGAATAGTGCGGATAGTGGTAGGCATGGTTATAGTGGCGGGGCCTGTATGCCGGAGGAGGCGGAGGGGGCAGCGGACGTCCCATATTGGGGCGGCCATGTTTTTTCCACCTCTTTTCCTGCTCTTTCTTCCATTTCTTCTGCTCCTTTTTCCACTTCTTCTCCTGCTTCTTATGCCATTTATCGCGGTCTTTGTCACGTTTTTTGTCGTGACCTTTTCTTTCGTATCTGTGTTCCTTGCGGTCCTTGTCATGACCGCCACGGTGATGGTCGGCGTAGGAATATCCTGTGCCGGAAATCAGAAACAGCGTGAGGAGCGAGGTAATGATAAGACGTCGCATGGCTATAAAGTTTTAAGTGTTAATAAAAAACCTGAAGTTGCCCGACATTTCCGTCTTCCTGAATCCTGCCGGTCAGCAGCAGGCATTCCCCGAAGTCAAGCAGTTCGCAAAAATCAAACAACTTCTTTACTTATAAGACCGATATATCACGTAAGGTTTATTTCATTAACAAATTTTCACCATAGCCACTTCTTCCAGTCCACGTCGGCAAACATTTCGGCCCGCACGATTTCCGTGTCGGTATCATCCTCTCCGAGCAGAAACCTGCCCACAAAGGCAGCCACATCGGCATATTGGCTCACGGGCAACTGACAGTGGGGATGGCCGCCGACAATCGAGAAGCCCATCCTGCCGGCGATTCCGAAACTCTCCCACACTCGCCTTGCGGCACGGCATGACACATAGTTGGACTCCTCGGCAAGCCATTCATAGTCAGTGTTGCCCAGCACTAAAAGGGCACGCGGCGCTATGAGGGCAGCCACTTCATGATGGTCGATCGGCAGACGGCTCACATTATCTTCGGCAAACATGCGCATGCTCTCCTTGAACCAGGCGAAATTGGTGCGTCCGAGCGTCTCAACATTCCCAAGCGTTTCCGACACCCGCCATGCGTCCACGCCTCCGCCTCCCGGTTCCTGCGCTATGGTCAGCGCTATCCGCTCGTCGAGCGCTCCGGCGAAGAGGGCCATCTTTCCGGCAAACGAACATCCAGTCACGCCGATATGGCGCAAGTCGATGCGCGATTTTTCGCCCACTATCTCGAGGCCGTCGATGATGCGGCTGATGCCCCACGGCCACGCGCTGTAGGCGCCCCCGGCCTCATGCTCCGGATAGAGTCGGTTGATCGGCTCCTCTCCCCTTTTCTGGGTGTGCGACATCACCTGCATGAAGTTGAACGCTATTCCGGCCACTCCCCTTTCTTTCAGCAGCTCCGGCGGCAGGGAACCATACGGGAACATTATTCCGATCATGGCTGGGAAGGGGCCTTCCCCTTCGGGATATTCGATCACGGCCGAAAGGTCGAGTATTTCCCCCTTCTCATGCACCCTCACGCGCAAGGTGTCGCAATCCATCCAGGCCTCGACGCTGTCGCGCGCCACCGCCGGCTTCACTCCGGTTTCATAATGCTGCAGACGCTGCATTATCTCGGAGCGATGCCGCGCCCAGTCTTCAAACCGCTCGGAGCGCCCCGAGCCGTCGGCCCATGCGAAGGGATCGGGAAGAGTCCTCACTTCCGGCAGGTCGCCGATATCGGGCAGAGCGATGGCCGGATAGCCTGACGACGTATTTTCCCTATCGTATACAGCCGGGATATCCGTAGCGGCCATGGCAGTAGCCGCCACACCCGTCAATAATGAGAAAAACAGTTTTTTCATGGCTTCAGTTTACTGGTCACGTTATTGGTCACGACGAATGTCAGGGCCGGATAAGGCGCACATGGTAGATGCCGCCTGTGGAGCAGCCCTTCTTCGCCACAAATTTCACATTCACATTCTCCTTGCCCTCAAGGAGCGATGCGGGAAGCGGAAACTCCTCCTCCACAAACTCATTGCGGTTCCATTTGCCCGAAGTGTTGAGGCTTGCGAGAAGCTGGTCGTCGACCAGAATATCGAAATCGCACTTACCGGTCTCATTTCCCCAGAGGCGCAACCTCAGGGCAAGGTCTTTCTCACCCGCCGTCGCCATATTGTAGGAGAAAAATCCGCCGCTGCCGGCATCGCGCCAGGGCTCGCCGTTGTAGTTGCCGGCGGTGGAATTCTTGTTTTTCATGCCGTGGTCGGCTTCCGGCTGCTGTTCGCCGGTGTTCACCGCGTCGAGAGTGCGGGTGTCGAGAGCAAGCCGCATCTCCTCGTCGAGGCGCGCCTTCTTCTGATAGGCGGCATATTCCTTCTGATCCATCGAGAGCCAGTAGACCATATAGCGCGAATCGTGTATTCCGGCAAAGGGTTCAAGCACCACGTCTTCCTTACTGCCCGTGAAGATATCATTCACCTTATATGTCAGGGGCTTTCCCTCGATCGGCTTCATGGCGTTAAGTTTCTTCAGCAGAGCCTTGCGGTCGCCGATGAGCAGAGGAGTGTCGAACACCGACACGAGCGGTCCGGACGCGATGTGTCCCCAGCGGTGGTCGCCGGCCACGAGGCCCGGCATCGGGGTGCCGTTGTCAAACTTAGCGCCGAGCACCACAGGACCCCGCACGATGCTGACATATTGCGGCAGATAGCGCAGCGGCTCAATCTCGACGTGCATCGGCATGGAGAGCTCCACCACGTCCCCGTTGTTCCACTCGCGGGTAATCTCGACATACGACGAGGGGGAGGACTTCACCTTCACCGGTTTTCCGTTGACCTTGACGGAAAATTTGTCGCACCAGCCGGGATGACGCAGCTTCAGGGCAAACGAGGTAGGAGCAGCTGTCCCGACAGTGATGACCGAGCCCTCCTGCGCCGGGAAGCTGTTTTCCTGACGCAAGGTCACTCCCTTCTCTTTCCATTCAAGTTCGGAAGGGATGAAGAGGTTCACCCGCAGCGTGTCGGCGGAATGTGTGTAGATAAACTGCCCGTACTTGCCATGGTTTTCCATTCCGGTGCCCACGCAGCACCACATGGCCTGATTGGGCTGGGAATATACGCGGTAGTGGCCCGGACGCGCGGATGTGAAATATACATATCCGCCGTGCTCGGGATGCTGGGTGGAGAGGATATGGTTGTAGAGCGCGCGCTCGTAGAAGTCAGCATACCGCGCCTCGGGATTCATACGGAAAAGTCCCTCGGTGAGTTTGAGCATGTTGTTGGTGTTGCACGATTCGGGGCCTTCGCGGTCGTCGACATAACTTTTGGCATCGGCGGCAGAGGCGAAGTGCTCCCTGCGGCTGTTGCCTCCAAACGAAAGGCTACGGTTGCCCGTCACCGTATTCCAGAAAAAGCCGGAGGCCTTCAGATAGTCGGTATCGCCGTCCAGCTCCGCCACACGCTGGAAACCCACGATTTTCGGCACCTGCGTGTTGGCATGTTTGTTGTCGAGATTATCCACCCCCTTCACGAGGTCGTCGAAGATGGCATGGTGGGTGAATTTCCGTGCCGTCTCGAGATATTTCTTATTGCCCGTCATGGCGTAGGCGTCGGCAAACACCTCGTTCATTCCGCCAAACTCATTGCCGAGCATGCTTTCCATCTGAGAGTCGGAAAGGCCGGCCACGAGGTCAGCGCCCCAGTCGCAGAATCCGATGAAGAGATTCCGCGCCGCTTTCGATCCGGTATACACCCACGCGTCGCGCAGTCCGGCATACATCTTGTGGACATTATACCAGGGCACCCAATAATCCCATATCTTCTTCACGTTGCCTTTCCTTATCTCCTGCCAGAGAGCATCACTGCCGGGGACGCCCCCGAGGTAGCCGTCGCCACGGTTGGCGGCGCAGAGCGCGAGCTGCGCGAGCATATAGTCCATCCGCTCCTTGAGGCGTTCATCGCCGGTAGCGGCATAATGGATGGCGAGGGCCGACAGATAATGTCCGCCGACATGACCGTCGAGTCCGTCCCAGTTGGGAAACGACTCCCCTTTCGGCTGCAGGCCGGCCTCCTTGAGATAGGGGGCGAGAAGCCGGTCTACGTCGTATGCGAGCAGTGTGTTCACGTTCACATCCATAGCGTGCTTGAACGGGCTGTCGAGCAGCCTCACATCCTGCAGGTCGAATTCATTGCCGTAAAGAGCCGACTGCGCGAAGCCGCTCAACGGAGTGGCGGCCAGCGCAGCCGCCAATAATGTTCTGGTCAGTTTCTTCATTTTAATTTTCGTTTCATGTTATAAATCTTTCCGGGTGCCGTCTGCAGATCATACTCGTAGGTGCGTAAGAGGAGAGGATGCTGAGCCACGGTCTCTTCGCTAACCAAAGCATCGGCCACTGCAGCGGGAGCATAGAGCGGATTGGGGCATGCGCCCTCCGCTTCCACAAGGCCTTCCCCCTCGAGAGGCACATAGGAGCGGATGCGGAGCACTCCTCCGAGGCCGGAGGTGACTGTGGCGTTCATCAGCTGACCGCCGTTCCAGTCCATGTCTACAGTGAAACCGCCGCGGGCCCTCAGACCCTTCACGCTTCCCTCGCCCCAGGTGTCGGGGAGTGCCGGCAGGAGATGCACGGCGCCGTCATGGCTCTGCAGCAGCATCTCCGCCACTCCCGAGGTGAAACCGAAATTGCCGTCGATCTGGAAAGGCGGGTGCGCGTCGAAGAGATTCGGATAAAGCCGGCCCTCCTGAGCGTCGGGACCGTTGCCCTCGGGAGCAAGCAGAGTCACGAAATTCCGGATTATCCTGTCGGCATGGTTTCCGTCGAGAAGCCGGGCCCAAAGGTTGATTTTCCAGCCGATGCTCCATCCCGTGGCCTTGTCACCACGCTGCATGAGGGTGTTGCGAGCGCCCGTAAATGCGTTGGGCGTGGAATAGGGCGAGATATGGTTGGAGGGGAAAAGGCCGTAGAGATGCGACACATGCCGGTGGTCGTCCTTCGGGTTGTCGGCATCCACGGTCCACTCCTGAAGCTGTCCATGTCGCCCCACTTTCATCGGGGCAAGCCGCATTATGGCATTCTGCAAGCGGGCGAGATAAGCGGCGTCCTCTCCCAGTATCTCCGCACATTTCAGGGTGTTGGCGAGGGCGTCGCGGGCTATCTGGTTGTCCATCGTGCATCCGGCCGTTATCCACGACTTGCCGTAGCCGTGTTCGGGCGACATCGACGGCACCGTCACGAGATAACCGTTGTTCGGGTTCTCCACCATTGCCGAGAGATAGAAATCGGCCGTACCCTTTATGACGGGATAGTATTTCTTCAGGAACTCCTTGTCGCCGCTGAAGCGGTAGTGCTCCCAGAGATGCGTTGCGAGCCACGCGCCGCCATTGGGCCACATGCCGTAACGCGCCTGGTCCACCGGCCCGCATATACGCCACAGGTCGGTGTTGTGGTGAGCGGTCCAGCCGTCGGCACCGTAAAGCGTGCGCGCGGTTTTCGCTCCCGTATGGCTGAGGTCTTCGATAAGGTCGAACAATGGCTCGTGGCATTCCGCCAGATTGGTTACCTCAGCGGGCCAATAGTTCATCTCGGTGTTGATGTTGATGGTGTATTTGCTGTCCCACGGCGCATGATACGAGTCGTTCCACACTCCCTGCAGATTCGCGGGCTGGCCGCCGGGCTGCGACGACGATATCAGCAGATAACGCCCGTATTGGAACAGCAGCGCCAACAACGACGGATCATACTCCTTGTTGAAGTCGGCCACTCTCAGATGTGTCTCTTTCCGGCTGCCGGGGCCTTCGGGCAAGGTCAGGCTCACACGGTCGAACTGATTCCTGTAGGCCGCCACATGCCCGGCAAGCGCAGCTGAATAGTCTTTCTTCATGGCTTTGGCTATCAGCCCTTCGGCTATCTTCGCCGGATTGCCGCTGATGTCGTCGTAGGCCACGAAATTAGTGGCCGAAGCGATATATATCGTTGCCGAGGATGCTCCGCTCACCGAGAAGGAATCGTGGCCGGCAGTGGTGCATCCATCGGTTTTGACCCGTATGGCGCATACGGCTGTCAGCTTTCCCTCTATTCCTTCCTGGTCAGGGCCGGAAATGCTTACCTTCATTCCTTTTCGGTCGGTTTTCACAGCGCCGCCTTCCGGCAGGTCATAGGTCATGCTGAAGTCGAGTGCCTTTTCCCTGTCGGCCGTAAGGTTGACCATTATCACGCCATCGGGCAATGATGCGATGGCCTGCCGTGTAAATGTCACGTCTCCTTTCTTATAGGATACGCCGGCCACCGCTTCCGAGATGTCCAGATCCCTGCGATAGTCCGACAGTTCGCCCTCATGAGTGAAATTCAACCGCAACGAGCCCAACGTGAGATACGACATACCGTGATGCGGCGTCATGTAGTATTTGCCGATGAGTTTTTCTGCCTCATCCTCCTTCCCTTCAAAGATGAGCCGGCGTATCTCGCCCAAATGCTGCAGGCCTTCGGGGTTATTGTTGTCGTAGGGACTGCCGGCCCAGAATGTCTCGTCGTTAAGCTGGATCCGCTCCGAATCCACCCCTCCGAAAATCATGGCGCCCATCCTTGAATTGCCGACAGGGAGAGCCTCCACCCATTCCCGGGCAGGACTTGAATACCACAGAGCAAGGACCTCGCCGGCCACCGATTGAAACATCGGCAACAAAACCGACGCCACCGCCATCGCTACTTTCCTGATCATAAGCCAATCAATCATTGTTCTACATTTTCACGGCAATACGCTTGCCATTATATTCCACCTCTTTCGAGCTGCCGTCGGGCATCACGATATTAAAGCGGCGCTTCATCAGCATTCCGTCGTAGGCTCCGTTGCGGTTGCCTATGGTCAGGGTCTTTTTCCTGTCGTTCCATGCCAGACGGATGTCGGTGTATTTGCCGTCGAGATAATTATAATTGTCACCTTCGTCTTCATAGAGGTCAAACTCCGCATCCGCACCGGGATACACCTTGATGGTGAGGTAGTCCCAGGGCTTTTCCGAGGTATACTGCATCTCTTCGGCAAGCGGGATTATGCTTCCGGCCTTCACGAAGAGAGGTGAATAGGCAATCGGGGCGTCGGTCTTCAGCGCAGATCCTCCCTCATGGAGTTCATTGGTGTGGTAGTCATACCATTTCGCGCCGGCCGGCAGATACACTTCGAATGTCTTGTGTTCGCTCCAGTCTACCGCGGGCCATCCGTTTTCATAATCATCGGAATCATGACGGTCCCAGCCGCTGTTCTCATCCGTCTTCACTATCTTTTCCTCCGTGTAGAGCGGATCGAGCACGGGGCATACGAGCAGGCTGCGCCCGAACATGAACTGGCGGCCGTTGTCCCACGTGTTTTTGTCGGCCTTGAAATCCATGAAAAGCGCGCGCATGAAGCTGTCGTCATCCGTAGTCACCTTCCTCGCGGTGCCGTAGATGTAAGGCATCAGACGATATCTGAATTTCACGGCATCGAGAAGCGCATCGTAGATTGGCTCGCCGGGCTTGCCATAGTAGTAGAGTTCCCTATACACTTCGGTGCCGTGGCTGCGCATCATCGGATTGAACAGGCCGAACTGCATCCAGCGCGTGTATAGTTCCTGATACTGCGGATTTTGCGTGGCGGAATTATCACCGAATCTCCTGTTGTAGGCATTGGCGAAGAAGCCGCCGATATCCGTATTCACGTTGGGGCTCGCCGTCAGCGTGTGGTTGAGGCAAAGCGGCACCTGCTTGCGGAATGAATCCCAGCTGCTGCCTACGTCGCCGCTCCAGGTGTTGGCGCCGTAACGCTGCTGCCCGGCGAAATAGCTGCGCGTGAGGATAAACACGCGTTTATCCTTGTCTTCGGCACGCTGATGCCCGTCGACTCCTCCCACGCACATGAAGGGGAAAAGATTGCGGACACTGCGCAGGCTGCCTGCTGCCGACGGCTGGTCGAGATCCGATTCCTTGTATTGCGCATGGTCGGGATCGGTAGAATCCATCCACCACGCATCGATGCCCATATCGTGCAGACGCTTAAGATTATTCCAGTAGATATCGCGCGCCTCGGGGCTGTAGCAGTCGTAGACCCTCACGCCCGACAGATAGTCGCGGCGCGGCGGCCATTCGGTGAGGCCCGATTCCGGCCATGTCTCAAACGAGAAGAGCAGGTCCTTGTCGGAAAGTTCCTTATAGGCTTTCGTCTGCGGGCCGAAGCTCTGCCAGATGCTGATGCTGATGTGTGCGTTGCGGTCGTGGACATGGTCGATCATCGCCTGCGCGCGGCTGAAGTCAGGGCTGATGAATTCCATCGCGTTCCATGTGTAGTTGCTGCCCCAGTACTGCCAGTCTTGTATGATTCCGTCGAAGGGGATGCCGAGTTCCCGGTATTTGTCTACCACCTCCGTCAGCTCCTCCTGCGACTTGTATCGCTCGCGGCTCTGATGGAAGCCGTAGGTCCAGAGCGGAAGCATCGGCACATGCCCCGTGAGATGACGCATCTCGGCTATCACCCCGTCGGCATCGCCTCCATACATGAAATAATAGTCCACCGCATCTCCCACCTGGCTCTCGAGCTCGAGAGTGGCGTTGTCGTTGAGATTCGTCGGGGAATAATTATCCCAGTAGATGCCGTAGCCCTTGATGCTCTGGAAGAAATGGGCGAAATCCTCCAGATTTGATTGCTGCATCTTGCGGTGCTCGCCGCGCAGCGACATCTTGCCGTTCTGCATCATGCCGATGCCGTAGATCGGTTCGTCGGGTTGCAGCGCAAAACTCTGCATCACCTTGTAGCGTCCCTTGTCGATGCCCTCAGCGATAGGTGTGAAGCCGAAGGCACCCTCGACGAGAAGCAGCTCGCCGTCGGGCTTATGGAAAGACACCTTTCCGTCGCGGTTGTCGACAGTCACCGTCAGCCCCCGCGATTTATACGACGACACGTTGCCATCGGTGTTTTTGACCACGGCCACCTTTTCCGGCACGGCTGTCACCACAGCCGATTCCCTCTCCCCGGCAGCCTTGCCCTGAGGAGTCTTCGTCACCCTTACTATTTCGGGAGTATAGAACTCTATGTTCACTTCCTGAGCCGACAAATTGATGCACACGGCAACGACGGCTATCAATGCGCTGAAAATACGTTTCATATCGTTATTTTTCATTGAAGTTGTTCAAACTTATTTTTTCGTTAAGATTTCTTCTGTTTTCTGGATGGATTAAACAACTTCATTATTTTCTGTTAAACTTCCAGCTGTCGAAATTGAAGAGATTCCGCTTCTGCTGTTTCGATGCCTTGAACACGAAGTAAAGGTCGTGAACCCCTTCCGCTCCGTTCACCCCGCAGGTGAGCGTTTCAAGTTTGTTTTTCGTGCCCCCCACTGTCAGTTTCCCGACCATAGGCCCCTCTGCATCGTCGAGACGTATTTCCATCTCGCCGCCATAGAGCGGGCAAGACACGACTGCCTCAAAACTCTCAGCGCCCTTACCGAAATCAACGCCTTTCACCATAAGGTATTCGCCATCATCAATGTTGCATACCAGCTGATTCCAGCGCTCTTCGGCAGCCCACGGATTACGTGCCACTGTCTTCAGGCCATAGCCCCACGCCATTTTCTCCGCTTCATTGCGCACGTAGGGGTCTACCGGCTCTATCTGCTCCAGAACCGTGTCGAACCAATAGGGCACCTCGCGGATGCTGCCGTCGCTCTCAAAAGTCATCTCGGCGGCGCTTATCGATCGCCGTTCCTTATATTCCGGCATCTCCAGCTTCAGCAGGTCGCTGTTCTGGCCGAAGAGATATGTCTTGCCCTTGTAGTCGATGATTCCGGGATGGTTGCCGCGTGTCCGGTCGGTATGGTTCATTATGTGCCCTTTGTATTCCCACGGCCCCTCGATCGATTTGCTCATCGCGTATCCGATGCCCTCGGGGCAGCATGTCGAGGCAAATGCCATGTAATAGTTGTCGCCCCTGCGGTAGAGCCACGGCCCTTCCTGATAGTCGTGGATGGGCGGATATTTCACTATGTCGCCGCTCCATGATATCATGTCGTCGTTGAGCTTCACCATGTAGAGATTCGGATTTCCCCAGTAGAGGTAGGCCTGGCCGTCGTCGTCGATCATCACAGTCGGGTCGATATCTTCCCAATGCTCTTTCTGCCACACCAGCGGCTCGCCGAGCGGATCCTTGAACGGGCCGTAGGGCGAATCAGCCACCAGCACCCCTATGCCATGGCCATGAAGCGGGCAATACATATAGAATTTTCCGTTGCGCTCCACCACCTGGATCGCCCACGCGCCGTTGTCGCGGTCAAACCATTTGAAGTCGGCAAGCGAGGCCACCACCCCGCGGTCTTGCCAGTTGACCATGTCAGTCGAAGTGTAGAGCAGCCAGTTTTTCATGAGGAACCCCTCGGCCTTGTCGTCATCGTGCGACGTGTAGAGATAGATAGTGTCGTTATATACGAGCGGAGCGGGGTCGGCCGTATAATTGGTCTGCACTATTGGCATCTGTGCAGCCGCGGAAGCCATCGCCCCCGCCATCAAAGTCAGAATTGAAAACCTTTTCATTGGCAATAGATAAGTTTAAATGATGCCCTCAGGCATCAGTTTGGTTGGCATTGCAAAAGTAATAAAAATTTCCGACTTCCGGAAATCCCGGCGGAAAAATCTCCAGCATTACATGAGACGCACCCCAAAAGTCATACACAAGACTTACGGGGTGCGGCTCATCAAGGCCGGCGGCCATATACTATGCCAACAGGGGGACAGTTCAAACTGTCCCCCTGTTTATATCAATCCGGCATGCCGGTTTCTTCACCGCGGCCAGCCGTCTTTCCATGTGGCGAAGGCCCATTCATAGTTGCCTTCCCTTCCTATGCGGCCGCTGTAGTTGCGTTTTGCCACACCTATCATCGTGTTGAGGAATTTCCGTTCCTTATCCGTCCACGACGCATCGCCGTCATACTTATCGCGGAAATATGAGAAGATATTGCAGCGCAGGTTATCCCTTACCACGACCGATTGGCTGAAATATCGACTGTAATTGTTGACCTCCCCCACCTTGTCGATATAAATCTCGGCAGTGGTGTAGTCGCCTTCGGGCAGATAGGATACCGACCCCGACGGCACGTTTATTCCGAGCGCGGCGTGGAGAAAATCGTAGAAAAGTTCGGGGTTCTCGATGTCGACATATAGATTTCTCACGTCATCATAGCCCTCATTGAGCCAGTAGCGGAACGTCCTGCTGCTCACTTCATTGGCCGCCGACGTGCAGCTCACGGTCATCTCGCCCCGCTCCGAAAAGCTGAACGACAGCATCTTTATATCCTTCACAAGCTCGGCGTTGATGCGGTTGCATATCCACTCGCAGCTGTCGCGCTGACCCTCTATGTCCCATTTCGACCCCGGATACTGACCGAAGTCGCGGTTGTAGCAGAAGCCGTTTCTGCCGTCGAAAGGTATCTCGAATTTCTCCGAAGTCACGCTGTTGGGCACCGTATATGTCACATCTACCTTCATCGAGCTCTTGTCGGGCTCAGCTTCGTTGCGACGGTAGACTCCGCTCACGTGGAAATGGCGTATGTTCTTCACCGAATCATTGGCTTCAAACACTATGTTGCCGTCCATGTCGCGGGTGGCGCTGACCGGTATATCCAGTTTCTCAGTAGGATGCACCCCTTTAAGCACCAGCTTCACGGTGTCGGTGAGCGGCACGGATACAAAATAGCCGAAAGCATCGGGCAGTTCCTCTCCATTCAACGAAACGGAATAGTGCATATCCTTAAAACGAAGGTCCTTGAGTTGGTCTACCGGATTCTCCACCCCTTCTTCCGAGGAGCAAGCCGACATCAACAATGTCATGATCATAATCGTCGCCATCCATCCGGCCCTTGATTTCCTGTTGATAAGCTCTTTGAATCGTGATAATTTCATGTCGATAAATTTTTAGGTTAATAATCAAGCCAAGCACAAATCCAGTCGATACGGATTTCGATATTTCTTCTCTCCGCCGCCACAAAAGTGTACTGCTAATCACATCAATTCATCAGGCGGTTATTCTGTTGCAAACTTAATAAAAAAATAAGAATGCACCAAATTTCATCAAAACTTTTTTTTAAAATTTCACTTTCTTCAGAAATCCAGGTTATATTTCAACAGTAATAATTATGTTGCGAAAGTATATTCTGTCAGCTGTTACAATGCTATGATATGATTGATAATACTCTCACCTTCTGAATAGGGGTAAGGCATCAGACACAATACTGAGATAATGGCTGCAATAATTAGAATTATCACCGATATACCCGTAATTGAAATTGATTTAGGTATATCTTTGATAAGTTTCCTCATTTTTTCAGAGTGAATCTCCTGATCTGTCAACGTTTCTCTTTTTAACTTCATGATTCAATTTCCCAATTCAAGTTGATTCTTAATAAGATTATAATATTCACCTTCCTTTTTAATAAGCGAAGCATGATTCCCGGATTCCACCACCATTCCTTCCCGTAGGACGATAATCTGGTCTGCGTTCTTGACTGTAGAAAGACGATGGGCTACGATTACCACGGTGCGTCCATTGAAGAAATTCTTCAGATTCTCTACTATATTTTTCTCATTGCTCGCATCAAGAGCATTCGTCGCTTCATCTAAGAAGATGAACAACGGTTGCTTATAAATGGCACGGGCTATAAGAATACGCTGCTTTTGGCCTTGGCTCAGTCCAGTGCCATCCGGGCCTATAATGGTATTGTAGCGGAGTGGCAACCGCATGATATAATCATGAATATTGGCGAGCCTCGCAGCTTCTTCAAGACGGGTCATATCGATGTCGCCATCATCTACTGCGATATTACGTGCGATAGATTCAGAAAAGATAATTCCATTTTGCATGACCACACCACATTGCTTGCGCCACCATTTAAGATTATATTCGGAAATGTTTCTTCCTGAAATCTCAATACGGCCTGAACTGACAGGATAATATCCAAGCATCAGTTTTATAAGTGTTGTTTTGCCGCTTCCCGAGGTACCGACAATCGCCGTTACCTTGCCTTCGGGAATATCAAAGGTTACGTTTTCAAGTGTTTTTTCCGCAGAATGGGGATCATACTTAAAATCCACACCACGTACGATAATTGATTTATCGTTGTACAAGGATGAAATGTCGCTTTGTGATTCTTCATTTTTACGTTCATGAATCTCATTTATACGTTCAAGCGATATTTTTACATCCTGAATGGAATATACAAACTGCATGAATTGTGCTACCGGGGAGTTTAGCTGTCCGATGATGTATTGCACTGCCAACATTTCGCCCAGACTGAGTTGTCTGTCGATGACAGCGGTTGCTGCTATGACCGTAATCAGGATATTCTTGACTTCATTAATAAATATAGAACCGGCTTCCTGTATCTGTTGCAATTTCATCGACTTGAGGTTGACACTGAAAAGATCGGCTTGCGAATCTTCCCATTCCCAACGTCGTCTGCGTTCACAACCCTGAAGTTTTATTTCCTGTATGCCCGTTATAAATTGGTATGTACGATTCTGGTTGATTGCCTGTTGCTCGAAAAGTTCATAATCAAGAATTTTTCGTTTTCGTAGAAACATAGCTATCCAAATTCCATACATCACACTTCCCGCCATAAATATAGAGAATATCAGAGGGTCATAGACAAGTAATACAGAACCGAATACAATGAAACTGAAAGTTGAGAACAATATATTGAGGGTCTGTCCTGTAAGGAAATTCTGTACTCGGGAGTGGTCGCCAATGCGCTGGAGGATATCGCCCATAAGCTTCGTATCAAAGAAAGACATGGGTAGCAAGAGCAACTTGATGAAGAAGTCGCTTACCAAAGAGATATTTATGCGCATGGATATATGCATAAGTAGCCAACGGCGGATAAAATCTGTAACTGTACGTCCGACTACAATCATTAGTTCTCCAAGCAGAATCAGCCATATTAATCTTATATCGTTATGACTTATGCCTATATCCACAATGGCTTGTGTGAGGAAAGGTAGGATGAGTTGCAATATGCATCCTAAGATCAAGCCCGCTGATATATGTAAGAAATATGACCTGTATTTTATTATGTACTTGAAAAGGAATTTGAAAGAGCGACGTTCTTCTCCATGAGCTTCAAAATCAATGTGAGGCGATGATGATGGCTGCAGTGTCATTGCTATTCCGAAATCCTGCTCCGATCCACTGTCGGATGCCAACCAGCGACGGCGGAACTCTTCACGGGAAATCCGCAATTTTCCTTTGGCAGGATCTGCCACATAGAAGAATCTACCATTGGAGGATATTTTATAAAGCACCACAAAATGATTCTGATTCCAATGCAATATAGCCGGAAGTTGGCAGCCGGACAGCCCATCAATGGATATTCTCAATGCCCGTCCCTTCATGCCGATGTTTTCTGCAGCATCAAGAATTCCCTTCAGGGAAACTCCCTCCGGAGTAGGATGGCAGAACTCTTCCAGCGACAAGATAGAACATCGGATGCCCCAATATCCGGCTATCATACGCAGACAGGCAACACCACACTGCATAGTGTCGCGTTGCCTGACAAATCTGATTTTTCCTGTCTTAATCGATGCCATATTGGGAAGTGTCGGCGCGTTTCTGACGTATGTTTTTATATCCGCGGAATCTCCATGACACCTCAAGACTGAAGGAGCGGGTGTAGAAATTGCTGTTGACATCCCTGTATTGGGTGCCGCACCGTATCCTTTCCATCGGTTTAATGGTCTCGAGCAGGTCGAATCCTCTCAGGCTGACCGACAGTTTATCGTCGAGGAAAGAGCCCGAGACACCGGCATTGAGCATCCACGCCGTCGCGATATCCCATATTCCATAAATCATCGGCGACCGGTAAACTCCGTTGACCTCTACCGAGATCTTCGGTTTCTGACATACTATCAGCGTGTTGTCAAGACGCACCGTAGCTGTCAGCTTCGATCTGTCGAAAGCCATACCGTGCCAGTCCGTGGCCTTTGCCCGGTTGAGTTCACCTCCGGCAGTGATTTTTGAGAAGAATGTTTTCCCGATATTGACAGGTATGGAGATATTGGCATTCAACACGGAGCTGTAATCGATATTCGAGGTCTTGTATACTACAATCAGACGGTCGGGCGACTGATATGGCTGCTTCAGGAATTGGTCGGAGACTTTTGCATAATAGGCTGTCAACGTGTATTTCTGCTTGAATACATACGCCAGCGACACCATGTCGGTCCTGGTAGGACGCAGTTCCGGATTGCCTTCCGTCATCACATACGGGTCAAGATAAGACTTGAAGTCCTGACGCTGCCAGAAAGAGGGAAATGTCTTATACGATTGGTAGGAAAGCTGAAATATGTGGGAAGCGGCCGGACGGAACTGCACGAGGGCATTGGGAAGCATCTGCCACGTGCGGTCGTCGCCCGTGTCGTGATATTCACCTTTCAATGTGCCCCTTATGAAAATCTTGCCTTCAAGAAAACTTCTCTGGGCGCCGAGATAGATTTGGGTGCGGTTTTCATCCGACGTGCTCGTCTTGTCCTCGCCCTCCATGTCGGGTGTGTGCGACACGTTGAGCAGGACGTTGTGGTTGCGTGTGAATGAATGGTTCGCACCATACATGAGAGTCCACTTGCGCGGCAACATGGTGTACATGTCGACATAGGCATGCAAGCGGTCTGCTTTCTGACTTGATTGGCCGGTCAGCGCAGGGGTGTCGCCCCCATTGCCGCGGTGTTGCAGGTTCTGTGCCGATGAGGCCTGGTAATGGTTATAGTTGATTCCGGCGCTGATGCCTTTCGTGTTGGAATAATAAAGTGAGATGGCGTTGAGATAGCTCGACGACTTGTTATGCGAATCGTAGATGCCGGTGATGGAATTGAACGTCTCGCTGTTGCTCTTGCCGTCGGGAGAGAACGAACCATTGTAGGCTACGCCGATGGTATTGGCCTTGTTGGGGGTGTATTCCGCCTGAGCGTAGATGTTGTGGCTTTGTGATGTGGAGATATAGAGGCTCGAGTCGCGCACATCATATACGTCGTCGCCGACGGTATGCCTGCCGAAACTTGAGTCTTTCTGTATTGTCTTTCCGCCCGAAGCATTGTAGCTGAGGTTGAAATTAAGGTTTGGCAACCCCATGAATATCGAGGCTCCCGCATTTCCGACTACATAATGATTGAGCGATGCGGATGCGTGTGCCTGCCCGTTGAAGGTGTTTGATGGCGGCGTCTTTAGTTTTACATTTATCACTGAGCTGCGGGTCTTCCATTTGGGGTCAGGGGAATATATTATCTCCACATCCTCCACTTGCCCCGCCGGTATGCTTTTGAGATATTGCATGAGCTCCGATGTCGCCATCAGCGACCGGCGTCCGTTGATATATACCACGCTTCCCAACGGTGCTCCGGTGAGCGACAAGGTCTTTCCGTCGTTGGAAGTTATCAGCGGGAGCGCCTGGAGCAGGTCGTGGGCGTTGGTCAGCACCCTTGTCGCCCGCAGCTGATCGAGGTTTCCGCAGGAGATTATGCCGTCTTTCATGGTCAGCATCCCTTTGTCGGCCACTACTGTCACCTCGTCAAGCTGTGTGTCGGCCGATTGCAGGCGTATGCGGAGGATTCCGTCATCGCCCCGCTTTGCCTGATATTCTTGGCTTGTGAGTTGGGAAGGTGTGTAGCCGATGCACGACACCGACAGATACCAGTCGCCGGAGGGTTGCGCAATCTCAAACCTTCCGTCGTCGCCAGTCATGGCATAACTGCGGAATACGGAGTCAGGCATCGAAAAAATCAGGCATGTGGCTCCCGGAAGGCCTTCGTCGTCCGAATTGGAAACCCGTCCATTTATCAGATCGGCCTTCACGAGTTGAAGAGTCGCAAGAAGAAACAATAGAGTAAAAGAGATGCGCATATTTCAATATTTTAAAGCATTATCAAATTCAGGGGCATATTTACATCTCGGATCAGGATAATCCCAGTTTTCAGTTCCGTATGCTTTTATTACTTTAACGAGACATCGTCTTCGTTTATTAGTGCAATCGCAGAAATTTGCACAACTTACACACGGACTCGTACTTCTGAACATCGTATCCTCCATATTGAATATTTCCAATGCTTTCTTTGAATGCCAGATTTCCTGCATGGATGAGACTGTCAGGTCTCCAATTATATATTGAGGATGCCAATATAATTGTTCACAGACACTTACTTTCCCGTCAGGTAATATAAAGACCCGGTTTTTCAGTACACCACATGTTCCTCCGTTGAAACATTGTTTCTCAAAATCATCAATGTTGAATTGTTCATTCATGGCGGTTGCACTGAAAACTATTCTTATATTGTTGGATTTCAAATTTGAGATATTTGATACATAAGTCTGAATTTCCACCAATGTCTTTTTATCAGCCATTACCTCAGAATATGTTTTATTGGAATAGATGGAAGATTCAGGAACCCTAATTTCCCATAACCTGAGATTTTTAATGGTCCTGACATATTCATATAGTTTGCCGATTTCTTCTTTGGTTGCATTTTTACAAGTCAACACCGTGTCAATCTGTATAGTATAACCGGACCTTTCCAATAATGAAATGCCTTGCTTTATGCGTTCCACATAATTTTCACCTGCTCCGATAAGATCACGAAGCAATACATCATTCATGGAATCAAGCGATATTTGAACAACATTGCGATAACCGGTCTTTTCCAATCTACCAATCATCGATTCAGTGATCGGGACTTTAGTCGATATATAGGTGGGAGTCAAGTTGTAATCTACAAGTTTCTTAAGAATAGCATCCCAATCCTTATGTAAGAATATCTCACCTCCAATCACGTCAATGTAAGACATGCCCATATCATGAAACTCGTCTATCAAATCCAGTATCTTTTCTGTGGTCAATGGATTGTGGCGGGTCTTTCTGTCTGCATAGCAATATTTGCAATTTGTGAAACATTTATTTGTAAGCATCCACAATGCAGATAACGGACCTCTGTGGCATCGATCTTGTTTGAGATCCACTGATGTGCATTGCAGATCTTCCGCGGAAAACGTATAGTTTAATTCGTCGGATTCTGAAGAAGATGGTATATATTTTATAAGCACTTTTTCAGGAAACCATACTTTGAATCCTTGCCATTCGGTATGAATTACCGACTTATTCTCCTTAAATTGCTCAATCAGATCAGACACCGTTGAATATGGCAGATTAAAATGTGAAGACAACGCCTGAATTGTTTCTGAAAGGTCCTGTGCTTCTGTAAATACACCCAAAATCATGGCTTGCACAGGATGTATGAATCCGACCCAATCTGGTGTGCCATTATACCGTATTTGCCTGTTGGAAAACATGCAGATACGATCAATGTCATTTCTAAAGGAATAATCAGGATTTAGAATCCATATATCTTTTTCTATACTTTTTTCTTCAATCATGATAAATGTAAACGTGGTTACGATTTGAATTAATGTTATAGACAGACCATCGTTACCTGAGTAATGATGAAAGCGACATCAAATACATGATATGATGATCCATCTATAACCTTATATTTTTCCAAAAGTCATGTATGGCAGACAGCTTGCGTAAGCCACAAAAACTCGGTTCAGGTGTAATATGGGCCTGAGTCCAGATCGCACACGGGTTGTGAAGGCCCCGGATCCGGCGTAAAAATCACACCGCTACCTTCAACGTTACAAGAGAAACCGGACCCCTCTCCATAACACATTCCTGTACCTTTTACTGTGCAGACTCCTGATCCCTCTGCTGAACAGTTGATCACCGGTGCGTCTCCACCTTTGACCTGCATAAGTTCTTCTACCGACAATTCGGTAGGCAGGTCTGAAATCTTTACAATTCCTTTCATGGGTTGAATAAGATTTAATGAATAATTGTGTTGATACTCTCTGTCACGGCATATAATCTACTGCGTAGGCTATAGACCTTGACCTTTAAATTTATTGTCGACGATAAATTATTCAGGACAAAACCAACCGGAAAGTTTGATAATGATATGACGCATGGCTGAAATAAAAAATCAATATACAATACTTCCGATGTATATACGTCCATCCTCAGCCGTGCATTCTACAGAATATTCTCCTGAAAGGCCGATAGGAAGTTCTTGTATGAAATCATATCTGGTAACAAAGCCGTACCATTCTTCCGTATCATTGGAGATTGTTACAGATAATGAAAACACTGATTCAGGAAGACTGAATTCTATGAAACCTTCACCATAGACACATTCAATGCCCACGCGAGAGGGGCTGTTAGGACGATTCGATGCACGCTTAAGATGCAACTGAGTGGTTTTAGACGACTGTTTAGGAGGGTTGTCCATACTTGTACCCTGACTGCTTGGGTCCGCTGCCACTATAGCAGAGAATGAAAAACAGCCCAACAATACTACAAATAAGATCTTGAGTTTTTTCATGCTGATTATTGTTTGTATGATTTGTGAATGCAAAAATATAGCAATCAGCCATTATTTCAAAATAATCAGATGATTTTTATTTGGTTTTAGCGTCAGACAATATACTAAAAACCAACAAATTACAAGATAGCCAAAACTATAATTTTGTCTTTTTTACAACTATTTGATTTTCAATCATTGCAAAATGGATAACAATCAACAAAATGACAAATAAATATGCCTCAAAAAACAAGAAAACGTCATGATATATGCGCCATATACCGGTCTTTTTGCGGGTCGCTAAGTTTGGAGATTCGGTCTTTCAGACGTCGCTTGCGGTTGTAGATAGACTCTATTCGTTCCTCTTTCAGAAAGAGAGAAATCACCGGTATGGAAAAGTGGAGGGCAGTGAAGAGATACAGCAGATAATCTATTTCTTTGAGACCGGGAAGATCCCTCCGGAAATCATGCATCAGATTATTGCAGTTTGAATTAAGTTCATTCTCGAGTTTTTCCAGTCCTTTTTTGCTTACTTTAAGTTCATTAATGATTTGGGTTACAGTGTCGGCTATTTTACTTTCCGCTTTTTTAGAACTTCCGGCAGCGTATACTACCATACTCAATTTGTTAAGCAATTCATATTTTGAAGATATCAGAATCTGTATCCTTGACAAGGAGTCTTCCATCATGGCTGTGGCTTCATCCAGTTTATGATCCTTTTCAGCAAGCAGCCGGTTCTTTTCTGATATCAGAGTATCCCTCTCATTCAGCAGTGTATCTTTCTCAGTAAGCAATGTGTCTTGTTCATACAGTCTGGTCCTGCTTTCATCAAGTCTGTATTTGCTTTCATCAAGCAAATTTTTGCTTCTTTCGAGAGATTCACGAAGTTGCTCGGCAAGCATGATTTTATCTGCAATATTGCGTTTTTGTCTACGATATGCTATTGTTATGATAAGGACCGCTATACCTAATATGAATACGGACGACAATGCAAGCAGCCATGCTTGCGCTTGCGAAGCCTTTATTTCTGCGAGTTCCGTTTTTTTACTCAACTCAAAATAATCGGCAATCGTTCCCGACAGATTCTGATTCACTGCATTTTTTACAGTTTCAGCACTTATATAATTGATTTGCATCAAACATTCGATAGCTTCTTTATAGTTTTTTTTCTTATAAGCATAATTGTATCTGACATCCATTTCCGTTTCAGCATTGGGCTCAGAAACCTTGTTTATGATATCAATTGCGTCTTCAGGTTTTCCGGCATAAGTCATGATCAATGCCAAATTCACAGAGTCGGCAGATTCTGCATATTCATTTGCACACAACTTGATTGCAGCCGGAAGTCCATCCTTTACATTTTCAAGCACAGTGAGCACTCTCACTTTAAGTTGCAACGCACAATAGTCAAGATATGCGTCATCATAGTTTTTCGCAGAATCGGCCAGTTGACTTGCCACCGAGAGGGCTTCTGCAGTATCGTTATTATTGAAAAATGCCCTCCCAAGATCAAGCAATGCATAATTCAGATATGGCTGTATGCCACTTCTTTTCATATAGTCATATTCCATACGGGCATATTTCAGCTCTTCTGCAGAATTGAAAGAGGTATTATATATGTCGGAGATACCACGGCATGCCAAGGATGCCCAGAAATACTCATTGCTGCTCTCTGCCATGTCCTTGGCTTTAAAGAAACAGACCAATGCCATTGGATTGTTTTTTCTATGAAGATATACTCTTCCCTGATAATATATGGATTTGATCTTGTTCAGATCATTGCCATTATGTCTATAATATTCAACTGACGAGGCGATCAATGAGTCACCGGTAGGTTTGAGGTGATTCTTATCAAGAGCTTGAGTTAACAACAATCCATAGAGAGCCTTGTCGGATTTCGACTGCAGACCTGACAGATTCATTGATTCCAAAACATTCAGAGCAGAATCAGGATGTTCTGACATCAAGCTTTCGGCTATTGCAAGTGAACTGTTGTCCTCATGTCCACACCCTATCAGAAAAAGCGACAGCAAGCCTAACAGGAAAGATGTATATTTCTTTGATATATTACGCATTTTGAATTTACAGTGAATTAAAAACGAGGTGCTTGCAACAGCTATGAATATCGTTCACTCCCCGAAGGCGATGAGCCATTGGTCGAGTCTGCGGGTGGCTGTGCTGAATGAGGCTCCGATCCTTACTATCTCTTTGCCGCTACTGCGGAAGGGGATGGCGTAGCCCTTGCTGTCGATCTGCTTCATCGCCTCCTCGGCGGAGCTGTCGATCTTGAACTCCATCACATAGATATATCCCGGAGTCTCCACCACCATGTCGATGCGGCCGTCGCTTGTCTTGTATTCGGTGTGCGTGTAGAATCCCATCAGTTTGAAGACAATATACATCATGTCCTGATAATGGGCCTCGTAGCGGCGGCCGTCATCTTCACCTTTTCTGCCGGTGCCTTTTATCAGGTCGTAGGGAATGTCGGCGGTGAACGACTGAAGCAGGCTCATGAATCGCTCCGCGTCGCCGGCTTCCACGGCTCTCACAAAGTCGGTGATCATATTTGATGTGTCCACTCCCCGCATATACGATTTCATCAGGAAATTGACAAAACCTTCGGATACCTCGCGATTGGGGAAACCGAGGATGTATTGATTGAAACGCTCGTCGTAATCTTTTATGGTAAGATATCCCGTCTGAAAAAACAGCGGCACAGGATCGGAGAGATACACATCGGAGCCGGAGAGCTGTTCTTCCGTACACCGGTATCCGTTGAGCCTGGGGATAGGAAGGCGGCTCCGCTCCAGCACCTTGACAAGAAATGTAGGGGTGCCGGTCTTGAACCAATAGCTGCCGAACCGCTTCTTGTAGAAAGTATTCAGAAGGCTGAAAGGATTGTAGACGTCTTCCGATCGGTAAGCGAAATGATAGCCGTCGTAATCCTCCTTCAGCCTGCGACGTAGACTTTCGGCAGATAGCCCCGACATGGCCGCCATCCCGGCTATTCCTTCCGTGAAATAGTCGGTAAGTTCCGCTTCCGTAATGCCACACACGGCATTGAAACCCATGTCGAGCGAAATGTCGTTGAGATTATTGATGCCGCTGAAGACAGAGACCTTGCTGAAACGCGACACACCCGTCAGCATTGCGAATCTTATGTAGGGATCCATCGTCTTGACCACTGAGAAGAAGGCCTGCAGCTTCCGGCGGAAGGCTTCGCTGAGCTTTTCATCGTGCAAACTCTTGAGCAGCGGCTGGTCATATTCATCGATAAGGATCACCACTTGTTTTCCGGTTTGCTCAGCAGCCTTTCGTATCACGGCACGGAACCGTTCGTCGACATCCGCTCCCTCCGCTACGTCGCATCCATATCTGTCGCTCCATTGAGAGAGATATTCATTGAGGATATTGTCGAGCTGTCCGGTTTCGGTATATTCTTTCCCGCTTAAATCAAGATGCAGCACGGGATATTCCGCCCAGTCCCAGTCCATGGAGTCGATGGCGAGTCCTTCGAAAAGATCTCGTCGTCCTCTGAAGAAAGCCTCGATGGTAGAGAGAAGCAAGCTTTTGCCAAACCGGCGCGGGCGGCTCAGGAAATAATATGCTCCGTAGCTGACAAGCCGCCGGATATAAGCCGTCTTGTCTACATACAGATAGCCTCCTCTTCTTATATTTTCAAATGATTGTATTCCAATCGGGTATTTTGCCTCTTCCATGTCTTTCCTTCTGATGACTCATTCGGTTGCAACTGCAAATATAGCCATAATTTCCGAAACGGCAAAACAGCAATTAGTGAAAAAACACATATTAATCACATATAAACACACATCGGCCGGACGCGACGCTTACGCCTCGCCCGGCCGATGCAAATGAATAGCAGATACTTTTTATGTGAATTAATTCTTCTATGGAGGATCTATCCAATCTTCGGAGGTTCAATCCGGCCTGATCCGGAAAATCAGTCCATCCCCTCTATCGGCTGGATGCGACCTTCGGAATCGTAGGTGAGCTCACACACTTTCAGACTGCGGAGCCATGACTTGCCTCCCGAGGGGGCGGCATCATGATGGAAGAGATACCATCGGCCGTCGTATTCCACGATGCTGTGGTGGGTGGTCCAGCCCACCACCGGCGTCAATATCACTCCCTGATACACAAACGGTCCGTAGGGATTGTCGCCGATGGCATAGCAGAGCAGATGGCTGTCGCCGGTGGAATATGAGAAATAATACTTTCCGTTGTATTTATGCACCCACGACGCCTCGAAGAAGCGGTGCGGATCGTCGGCACGCAGCGGATTGCCCTCCTCGTCCACCACCTGCACCGCACGCGGCTCCTCGGCAAACTGCAGCATGTCGTCGCTGAGGCGTACACAACGGCTCGGCAGCGAAGGCTCCGCTCCCTCGGGGAGCTCGGCGCTTTCCAGCGCCTTGTTGTCGCGGTAGCGCTGCAGCTGGCCGCCCCAGAGGCCACCGAAATAGAGATAATAGCCGTCGTCTTCCTTCAGCACGCAGATATCCATCGAGTAACTGCCCCTTATGGGGTCGGGCTGCGCTATGAAGGGGCCCTCCGGAGTGTCGGCTATCGCCACTCCGATGCGGAAGATGTCGTTCTTGTCTTTAAGCGGGAAATAGAGATAATATTTGCCGTCTTTCTCATTGCAGTCGCAATCCCAGAGCTGGCGTCCGGCCCAGGGTATGTCGGCAATGTCGAGCGCCTTGCCGTGGTCGGTCACCTTCCCCGTCATCGGGTCGCCGTCGATCGAAAGCACGTGCATGTCTTTCATCACGTACTGGTCGCCGTTGTCGTTCTCCACATTCTCGCACTCCCAGTCGTGGGAAGGATAGATGTATATCTTGCCGTTGAATACGTGCACACTCGGGTCGGCCATGTAGTCGGCCGGGAAGAGATATCTTTTTTCTGTCTTTTTTGCTTCCATTTGATTTCAGAATATTTTTTGATCAAGTCCCCAACCCCAAATCCCTAACTCTCAAGACTTAAACCGTAAACCTTAAACCCTAACCCATAACCCGTAAGTTGCGCCAAGCGCAACTTACGTTATTCCCCCGCCAGTTCTTTTTTCAGGAAAGGCTTCATGTTGTAGTCGCGGTCGAAGGGAAGCGCATAGTCGGTGCGTCCCTTCACGGGCCAGTCGTTGAGCCACGACATGCCGTCGTAGGTGCCCCACCACGTCACGCGCGAGATCACGTCCTTATGCTTCTTATAGAGCTCCATCAGTGTCGACATGCGGCTGTTCCATTCCTCGGCCACCTCCTCGGGCAGTCCGTCGGCGTAGGGATTGAGGGTTTTCTCATAGTCCACATTCTGCTCCACTCCCGCGCCGCTCGCCACGTTGGGAAGTGCCGACATGTCAAGCTCGGTGATCATCACGTTGACGCCCAGTTTGCCGAATTCCTCGATCGATTTCTCATACTCGGCGAAGTCGGGATGAGTCATGCCGCTGTGGCTCTGCATTCCGATGCCGTCGATGCGCAGGCCGCGGTTTTTCAGGTCGGTCACTATCTTCTTGTAGGTCTCCCTCTTTGCCGGCTTCGACATGGAGTAGTCGTTGAGATAGAGTTCGGTGTCGGGATCCGCCTCATGGGCATATTGGAAAGCCAGCGGAATGTATTCCTCGCCCAGGATTTCATAGAAGGGAGTCTTGCGGTAGGAGCCGTCGTCTTCGATCGCCTCGTTCACCACATCCCAGCCGTGGATGCGTCCCTTGTAGCGACCAACAATCGTATGGATATGGTCGCGCAGACGCTCCTTCATCACCTCGGCGCTGACCTGCTTCCCTTCGCTGTCGTAAGGAAACCAGGGCGAGAGCTGCGAATGCCACACCAGGCAATGCCCGATGATGGCTATGCCGCGGTCTTCGCCATACTTCACGAAGGTGTCGGCATCGTCCCATTCATATTTTCCTTCCTGCGGATGGATGCTCTCGCTCTTCATGCAGTTCTCGGCCACTATCGAATTGTAGTGGAGCGTGACGATGGAGTCAGCCTTCGGGTCAAGACCGTTGACATGACGCACGGGCACTGCCGCGCCTACGAGAAAATCATTCTTGAAATGCTCCTTCAGGGTCGGAGTCTCGGTTGATTGCGATGAGTTGCACGCTGTAAGCAGCAAAGAGGCACCCACCGCCGCGTAAATAATCCTTTTCATGATTGTATCTTTCTATGGCTTCCCGCATGGGGGAAGCCTCGGTTATTGATTGCATGTATACCCGAAGCTGCCCCGCCCTTGCGTGCGGGGCAGCTTTCATTGTCAGTTTTCGAGATGACGGGCCTCGATGGCGCGGTTGATCTCGTCGATGCGTTCGTCGTCGAGTTCATATCTGGAGATGATGAACATAGCCACCACCAGAAGCACTGCCGGAATCACGGCCACAAGCCAGAGGATGCCCTGCTGTGCCTCTGCCGACTGCACTGCCGCGCCGTTCTGGAAGCCGACGAATGCGAGCACCAGACCCGGAACCACTCCGCCGAGCGCCATTCCGGCCTTGTAGAAAATGCCGGTCAGGGCGTTCACTATGCCCGAGATGCGCCGGCCATGGGTGTATTCGCCGAAGGAGATGACCTCCGGCACGAGGGCCCACATATAGCCCGTGGCCACAATCACGCCGGTCGACTTGATGAACTGGGCGATGTAAACTATCCACATCTGCTTGAGCGAAGGCACCACCGACACCACATAGAGCATCGCCATGCCGATGATGGCCGTCACCAGGAAGATATAGAACATTCCCTTCTTGCCCACCATTTTCTTGATGGCCGGAATCAGGGGCATGAAGATGAAGGCAGGTATGGAGCCCAGACCCATGAAGACCGACAGCTGCTCGGCCGTGCCTTCCATATTGTAGTTGATGTAATATGCTCCGGCGGCATTAGAGATTGCCATCATGCCGAAGGCAGTGATGAAGAAGAGGGCGAGGATGCGCAGCGGACGGTTGTGGACAAACTCCATCCAGAGGTCGCTCACCTTGACGTTGCTCGCCTCCGAACTTTTCATCACCACCCTTTCGCGACACTGCGTGAAGCAGAAGATGAGAAGCACGAGGCCCACGAGGCCGTAGATAGTCATGGTCGACAGCCACGCGCTGTCCTTCACCGAAAGGCTCTCGAGCTCGGTGTGGTCAAACATGCGGAGCATCAAGGGAATGCCCATGCCCACTGCCAGACCGCCGACGTTGGCCATGAACATGCGCACCGACGTCAGCTTCGTGATCTGCGCGGTGTCGCGCGTCAGCGACGCGTTGAGCGCGCCGTAGGGCACGTTGACAAGGGTGTAGCACATCGAGAGGCCTACGTAGGTCACGTATGCGTAGAGAAGCGAACCCGTGAACTCATTGAGGAAGCAGAGTATCGCAAAGCCCGTGAGGGGGATGCCGCCGAATATCAGATAGGTGCGGTATTTGCCATATTTCGGGTTGTGCTTGTCGACGAATGTTCCCACGATCGGGTCCCATATCACGTCGATGATGCGCACTATCAGAAACATGATGGCTGCCGCAGCCGGTGGCAACTGATACACGTTGGTGTAGAAGAAAAGCAGATACATGCTGATGGTCTGATATATCAGATTCTGGGCGAGGTCGCCCGAGCCGTATCCTATACATTGCAGCATCGACAGCTTGTAGAAGCCTTTCGATTCCTTTGCCGCGCTATTTGTTGATTCCATCTGTAATTAGATTATAGGTTAAAGTATTAAGTTCAATATACAGCCAGGGCGCCACCGTTGCAAGGCACGCTGAGCCTCAGTTTTCCCTTCCTGTCGGGTTTCACCGTTGTCTTTGAGCCGGAGAGGTCCGGAGAGTCGGAATAGAGGGTCACCGGCGTCCCTTTCGGGATGTCAAGTTCCACCGCCACGGGGCTCTCCTGCGCATTGATCGCCGCCACATACCATTTGCCGGCACTTTTACGCGCGAGCACCACATACTTGCCGGGATATCCGTCGATATACCTGATATCCTCCCATTCCGTGGGCACCTCCTTCATGAACTCGATGGCCCACGCCGGAGCGTCGTCGAGATTGTTGGGCGCAAGCGCGAAATGCTGCACCGGGCTCTGGAAGAGTACGGCTGTGGCGAGCGCGAACACATCGGAGGTCTTGCGCTGCGATCCGTGCGCATTGTCGGCCGAGTAATATTTGTTGAGCGCGCTGCCGCCGAAATCCATACTGCCGGCGGCATTGCGTATGAAGGGATGCGTGCAGGCATTACGGGCCTCGTCGTCGCACATGCCCTGCGAGAAATGCAGGTTCTCGCTCGCAAGCACTGCCTCGCAGGCCACAAAATTGGGATACATGCGCTCCCAGCCGCGCGGCAGCGTGCAGCCGTGGAATATCACCTGTATGCCATAGTCGTTGGCGTCGGCCAGTATGTCATGATAGAGGCGCATGGTCTCCTGCTTGTCGCCGGCGAAGAAATCCACCTTGATGCCGCGGATACCGTTTTTCTGCATCCATTTCATGTCTTTGCGGCGCTTCACTATGTCGTTCATTATGCCGCGGGGCCCTTGCGGCGCATCATTCCAGCTTCCGTTGGAATTATACCAGAGGAACAATTCCACTCCCTTGCTCCGGCCATATTCGGCCAGGCATTCTATCCCTTCATATCCTATCTGAGTGTCCCAAAGGGCATCGACAAGCACCGTGTCCCACCCCATCCGGGCTGAGAAATCGATATAGTTCTTCTGCTCATCAAAATTGCAGCTCGGGTCCATCTTTATGATCCAGCTCCAGCTTCCTTTGCCTCCCTTGTAATCGCGAGAGGGGGAATAGATCTGCTCCACGAGGTCGAAGGGAACAGTGGTCTCCACCACCGGGGCGAGCGACGCGCCGAGCGTTATCGTGCGCCAGGGTGTGTAGCCGGGCAATGCCATTGAGGCTCCGGTAGAGCCGAAACCATTCTGCTCGCCGGGCTGCGGATAGGCTATCGCATACCGGTTGCCGCCGGCATTGGCGAGATGCGACCCGCAGTAGTCGCCGGCCACTCCTGTCTCGGAAATCATCATCCATCCGTCGTTGCCGTTGCGGAAGAGGCAGGGGAAGGTGAAGCCGTTGCCCCAGCCGTTGCCGCCCATCTCGGCGTCGAGCTGATAGTTGGTTTCATAACTTGGCGAGGTGCGCGCGAAGCCTCCCATCGGTCCGCTCTGCGGGCAAAGGAAGGTTGTGCTGCCGCCTGGCATGTTGAATCCTGTTGCCTCGCGGTCCACCACGCAGCAAAGTGTATGGTCTTTAGGCAGGACCTTGTAGCGGAACGCCACATCGTTGTCGCCCACCATCATCTGCAGCTGCAGGCGCGGTGTGCCGGTGGCGATATCCGAGAAAGTGAAAACAGCCTCGTTAGCCCTGAAGTCTACATTGCTTTTCTTTATTGTTGGCAGGGTGTAGGATTCTGCCACCGCTCTCGTCTCGGCCTCGGCGCTCATTTTGAGTCCGGTGGTGAGATTGCCTATGTTGGTGATGAGTCCGAGCGGCGAGTCAAGCAGGAACGTTTTTCCGTCATACGTCACGCTATACGTGGGGCATGTGCCCGGATCGCTTACCGACACCACTGTCCTGCCGTCGGGACTCGCCACGCGGCAGCAGGTGAGGGTGAAGGAAGCCAGTTTTGAATATGCAAGCACCGGATACTCAACACCCTCGGCCTGCAGCATCGCCTCGGCATAACGGCTGCCGAGCTCGCGATATGCGTATGCCGTGAAATGCAGTCCGTCGCCCCGCTGCGGAAGATTGGCCGAGCTGACCACCCTTGCCACTGGAAGCACCTCAGGAAGCGTGTTGATGATGGCGTTCATGCCTCCGCACACTCCACCCATCTCCGTGGCCACTGTCTCGCCGGCTATCAGCGGGATTGAATTGGGTGCGAGCCCGAGGTCGGCAAGCAGGTCGGTGTAGAGCCGGAGCACTTTCGCCGGCCACTCACGGTCGCCGTTGTTCGACTCTCCCTGATGCAGGATTATACCTTTTATCACTCCGTCGGCCTGTGCCTTGCAGGCGCATTCGAGGAGGCGCGAATATGGCGACTGTCCGTAGCGCTTGATTTTCTCCTGAAGCCAGCCCGGTTCGCCGGCTGCCATGGCCACATCGTAGTTTTTCGAGAGGTGTTCGATCTTGCAGCCGCCGATGGCCACAGGTATCACGCCAATCCTCACGTCCGACGGCATGTTGGCGAGCATGGTACGTCCGAAGTAGTCTGCGGGCGAGAGACCGTAGTGCTCTCCGAAAAGCGGGGGCACTGCCGCACACCACTCGCCCACGGTGCGCTGCGGCTTGCTGAAATCCTGGGCAGGCATGAGCAGGAAACGCTCCGGCACATCCTGAATATCCACACTCTCCACCCGGGCGTTGCCCTCCATGTTCGACTGCCCTATGCAGAGATAAATATGAAAGTTGGGGTCGGAGGCCGATGCCGTGGCCGCTGCCACGACGGCCATAGCCGACAATATCATCTTTCGTATAAGACTCATATCCTTTCTGTTGCTCCCTTTCTTAAGGAAACGATAAATAATTGTTTTAATTATAAATAAATGTAATTATTGCAGATGCGGCAGCGACCGCCGTCTGCAGTAAAGTCCGGATGTCGATATCGGCATCATTTGAACTGCCAATAGTCGAAATTGAAAAGTTTCGGCCCTTTCCTTCCTTTCATCACGAAGTAGATGTCGTGAACGCCGGGCACCTCCATCTTTGCGGGCACCTCGATATATCTCCAGTTTTCCCATCCTCCGGTGCCGGGCACTTCCAGCTCCGCCACGAGCGGACCATCAACCGAATCCATCCTCACTTCCATCACTCCGCCGCGCAAGGCACTTGCCACGCTCGCTCCGAAGCTGCGCGGGCCGCCGCTCATGAAGTTGACGTTCGCCACCTTGATGTAGTCGCCGTTGTGGATGTCGGATACGTATACTCCCGTCTTGTCGTTGGGCTCGCTGGCCACTCCTTCCGACCATGCCATTGTCTCCGCCTCAACTCTTCTGTAGGGATCGAGGGTGCCGATTGCCGGCGCGCCTTCGCGTGTGGGCTCTATGGTAGGGAATGATCCGTCGGCATTGTACTCAAACGGTTCCACCGCGATGCTGCGCGCAAAGCCGCCCCCTCCGGGGAGATTGCCGGTGTGGTAGAAGAAATATGATTTTCCTTTGTAATCCACCACTCCGGGATGATTGGTGAAGGAATTGGTGGCATCATTCTGAGCCATTATCACTCCGCCGTATTTCCACGGGCCCGTGGGGCTGTCGGATGTGGAGTAAGCGATATGCTCGGGTATGCCGCCAGCGGCATATATCATGTAGTATTTGCCGTCGCGCTTCTGAATCCAGGGGCCTTCGGTGTAGGTGGTGCGGTATTCCTTGCCCGGCTCCATCTCCACCATACGTCCCACTCCGAATCCGTCGGTGGTCATTTCCATTTTCTTCACTTCGCCATCGTAGGATATCATGTCGTCGTTGAGCTTGACATAATATATCTCGGGGTTGCCCCAGTAGAGATAAGCCTGTCCGTCGTCATCTATAAAGACAGTCGGGTCGATGTAGGCCCAGTTGCCGTCGGCAAGCGGATGCCCGAGAACATCCTTGAAGGGACCCGTCGGGGTGTCGCCCACTGCCACTCCGATAGCCATCGCTCCGGTAAGTTTAGAATGGAGAGGCACATAAAAGTAGAATTTACCGTTGCGTTCCATCGTCTGCGGCGCCCATGCCCGGTCGTCGCCCCACTCGAAATCCTCGATTGCAAGCGGAGAGCCGTGATCGGTCCAGTTCACCATGTCGTCGGTGGAATATACGCGCCATTCCTGCATCCAGAAGAAGTCAGCGCGGTTTTCGTCGTGCCCGGTGTAAACGTACAGCCTGTCGCCGTGCACCATGGGTGCCGGGTCGGTGGTGTAGCAGGTCTGCACGAGAGGATTGTCGGCCCATACGCCGCAGGTAATGAACAAGCCACAAATTGCTGATATCGTTCGTTTCATAAGTTTTTCAATAATGTTGTCGGTTTATGCTGCTTCCACAGTTGGAATCAGAATTGAAGTATGGTTCGGAGAAACGGGTATCAGCCGTTTCCCCGATTAAATCATGTTTTTATTTCTTGATCACTTTCTTGCCGTTGGCGATATAGAGGCCGGGGGTAGAAACCTGATCGAGAGTGTCGGCCACTCTCATGCCCTGCATGTTGTAGACACCGGTAGCGACGTTGCTTTCAACAGCCACTGCCTCAACAGCCACGCTCGACTCTTTCTCCACCACTACATTGTTGATGTAGAAAGTAGCGGCTTCGGGAAGCGATGCGAGATTGAAGGCGATGGTCTGGAAACCGTCTTCTCCGGCCATTTCAGCACTTACCTCACCTTCCCAGTTGAGCTTCTGCCATTCGGGTTTTGCCTCGAGGCCATAGCCGAACACTGTCCAGTGGTGGTATGCTCCGGCTGCGCCCTGTGCCTGAACGTCGATGGCGCGGGCATCAGTGCAATAATAGTCAAAGCTTACTTTCAGCTTGGTGCCTGCAGCCTGCGGTTCGTTGAATTTGATGAAAAGCTGCGAATCCCAGGGATTGGAGGGATCTGCCGCGATGGGGCATGCGTATACCTTGCCCTCGCCTGCCGGATTATCGGTAACCTGTGCGTTGCCGTCCCAGTTGGCCTGAAGCGATGAGCTTTCGCCGTCGTTGGCATTGCCGCCATCGATTATCGAGGTCCAGCCTGTAGCGGGAGGTGTCACGCCACCTTCCTCAAGCGTGTAGACAGTCACTTTGGAGATGTAGAATGTGCCGACAAACTTACCGGCATTGGCTACCCAGCGGTCTACAGCCTTGCCTTCGCCCGGATCGGTCGGTGTGCCTTTGATTGTCACTGTGTTCCAGTCTGCCGTGATGTTGAAGGCATCCATGTTGCCGCAGGCTGCGTAGCCATCGGTGCACTGGAAATCATGCCCTGGAAAGAGAGACCGGGAGTGATGAACTTCAAGTCCTGGTTGAGCACGAAGTCTGTGGTGATTGTGGTGGTTGTGGTCTTGAACGCACCGCCCATGGCGAGCTGTTCGGCGGAGTTGGCCACCTGCGACTTGAAGGCCGGATAATATCCGAAAGAGCCGTCGCTGTAGATGGGAAGGAACACGTCGGGGGCGATGTTGTAGACACCGGCCCATACCTGCTGGTTGTTCCAGTTGCCCTGGTCGAAGGAGTTGCCGTCGTTAGGCCAGGTGCTCTTCTTCGTACCGGACGAACCGGCGATGTTCACTTTGAATGTAGTGGTCGGAGTCAGGGAGAAGTCGAGGTTCGTACGGGCGTTGATACGGTTGTAGCCGAAGCCTGTGTCATATCCGCGGCCGTTGTCGATATTCTTGAAGAGGTCACCCTCGCTCACGAAGTCGATCACTGCATAGTATTTCACGAATTTGGTACCGCCGCTCACCGAGACGTTGCCGTTGTAGGACATGGCGTGATCTTTGAAGAGCACGTCGCGCCAGTTGACATTGGGATATCTCTCAGCCTCCTCAAGGTTGGCGGGATTGCGGTATTTCTCAGCGATGGCGAGCGGAGTCATGTAGCTCCAGGATGAAGGCATGATGGGAAGCTCGTGCATCACGGCATAGTTGCGCTGGAGAAGGGCGTCGTAGGAATCCGCCTTGTCGGGAAGTTTCGACACAGTCTTCATTGTAGCTGTGAAGCCCACGTCGATTCTCGCGCGTCCTTCCTGACCACGTTTGGTAGTGATGAGGATCACGCCGTTGGCGCCTTTCACACCATACACCGCAGTGGCGGATGCGTCTTTAAGTACTGATATTGATTTCACAGAACTTACGTCGACACTGCTCATCTCACGTTCGATACCGTCGACGAGCACGAGAGGGTCGCTGTTGTTCCAGGATGATGCGCCGCGGATGGTGATCTTGGCGCTTTCATCGCCGGGCATACCCGACGACTGCACTGTCACGACGCCGGGGAGGTTACCGGTCAGCGCGGCACTGATGTCGTGCACACCGGCTGCTCTCTCAAGCACTTCGCCAGAGGTCTGGGTGATAGCGCCCACCACCGATGCCTTCTTCTGCTGGCCGTAGCCCACCACCACCACCTCTTCGAGGAGGTCGGCATCGGTTTTCAATACCACGTCGACAACTTTACGGCCGTTGATCTTCACGGTCTGGGGTTGCATGCCGACGTAGGAGAACTTCAGTTCATGCTTCTTGATGTCAGGCACATTGATCTCATAGTTGCCGTCGATGTCGGTAGCTGTGCCACCCGACTGGCCGACAACCATTACAGTCGCACCGATTAGCGGTTCGCCCGTGTCATCGGTGACGTTACCTCTGACTATCTCGGCGTTGGCTGTCAAAGCCCCCGTCACGAGCATTGCCATGAGTAACGCAATGTAATGAAATGTTTTCTTTACATTTTTCATTGCTATTAAATATTAAAGTATAATGGATAAAATTTCTCTCTTCATTACAGGATATCGTTTGGCTACGCGTCACAGCGAGTTGGTGGCGAACGGGCCCACGACTGTGCCGGTGAAGCCTCCGGCCTGATCGGTGGTGGTGAATGCCGCATCTACCGCATCGGCCACGTTGGTCCATGTGCTGCCGCTGTCGCCCGAGAAGCTGAAGGAATAGTTCAGCCCTTTGCCATCCACCTTGAGGTCGAGGGTGGTGAGGTCAGGAGTCACTTCCTGCTCCCCTATCACCTCGCTGCCGGCGTCGGAAATCTTGCGAAGCTCCACGAAATGGCGGTCGCCGCGGCAGGTGCGTGCCAGAAGATATTGATGTGTCTCGTCTTTAAGCACCAGCAGGCCCGCTGCCTGAGCGTCATGTTCCGGAAGGAACGTCACCCTTGTACGGCAGCAGAACTCATGATGGTTGAGTCGGCGGCATACGTAAGGCAGCACAGCCTTGTCGGACGACTTGACATCGGCACACTGCAGTGTGAGATAGCCGGGATTCTTGCTGAGCGAGTAATATTCAGAAGCTGGGCCGCGCAGAGTCATCCATTCATGTCCGAGGATTGAATCCGTAAACTGATCGGTGCGCGTGTAGTTGCCGAATGTCACTTCCTCGCCACGCTTCACTCCGGGCTTGCTCGCGATAAGGGGCACAGCGGCACCATTTTCGATGAAGCGGGGCCAGCCGTCTTCGGTCCAGCTCACAGGGAGCATGAAGGTTTCCCTTCCGAGGTTCTCCTTATTGCCCTCCACGGGACGGCATCCGAGGAATACACCCCACCAGTCGCCTTCGGGAGTCTGCACGAGGTCGGCATGTCCGGCGCAGGTGACGGGATTCTCACGGTTCCAATCGAGCGAGCGCTGGGTGAGGATAGGGTTGCCTTCCCATGCCACATACGGGCCAAACGGTGTGTCGCCCTTATATATCACCTCGCTGTGGTTGACACTTGTGCCACCTTCGGCTGTCATCAGATAATATTTGCCATCAACCTTATAGATGTGGGGGCCTTCGCACCAAATTGGTTTTTCTTCCGGGCGGCATCCCTTGTCGACCACAATCTTGCGCTCACCGACACACTTGTCGGTAGCGGGGTCGAATTCCACTACGCGAACCGTGCGGTGACCCGGATATTCAGGTTTCGCATCGGGTGCGTCGTCATTATTGACTATATATCCCTTTCCATCCTCATCGAAGAAGAAAGCAGGGTCGATACCCGCCACTTCGGGCAGCATGATCGGATCGCTCCATTCTCCAAACGGGTCCTGGGTCTTGACGAAGAAATTGCCGGCTCCCACGTTTGTGGTCACCATGTAGTAGGTCTTGTTGGCGGGATTGTATGCGATATCGGGGGCGAAGATGCCGCCGCTCACGTGCTGGCTCTCCATGTTGACGAGCTGCGAGGGGCGGGTGAGCACATGGCCGGTCTGCTTCCAGTTCACGAGGTCGCGGCTGTGGAAGATAGGCACGCCGGGAAAGAAAGTGAAGGAGGAAGCGACAAGGAAATAGTCGCCTTCACCATTGGTGCAGATCGACGGGTCGGAGTACCATCCGGCCAGAATCGGGTTGTAATAGCTGCTTTCGTCGGGAAGGGGATTTGACTTGTAGAACGAATCGTTGCCGCTGTACTCGAACGAGTCGAACAAAGCGACCGAACTCTGCGGCTCGATCTTCGATCCTGATCCGCAAGCCGCCATTCCGGGAAGGAGGGCGATTGCCATAGCGATGTGGGTCAGTTTTCTTATCATGGTTTGGTTTGTTTAAATTGCCGTTGGTTGTTGGTTTTGCTGTTTATGGTGTTTTTATGGTTGTTTGTCTTTTATGTTTAGTTGTTATGTTGTGGATGCAAATTTAGTTATTTTAACTATTACTCCCTCACGCACGCATGCCAAGTGCATTAACATCCGTAACATGAGGCTTGAAATTTGTCGCAAATAAGTTATTATTTGTAACATGGTTTCGCAACATTCTGATTCTCAATACAGCCTTCTGACGCATTGAAAAAAAGAAAGGGAGAGCGGTCCAAGTCTGAAGACCCTCTCCCCTTTGCTCGCTTGCGAGGTCAGTTTACATGAATCAGAGTTTGGCTTGTGTATATAAAAGCAGTTGTTCGCTACATCGGGATTGCCATCCGTTCCGTCGGCATCACAGCAGCGGTGCGTCCGGTTCCGGCAGGATTGATTCGAGGTCTTCAGCACAGGTTTCTCGGAGTTGGGGAGCGCCGGCATGCCACCGAGGCATACCGGCCTCCCGCGATAACCTAATAACTAAACCTATATCAATCTTTCACAATCATTATCTTTTAATTTATAATAAACCTCCACCCGCGTCCGCCTTCTACAAGGTCATCGGCGAGGCATCTTGCTGCCCGGGCATTGCCGTGGCTTCTCGCCCGGCAGCCACTGCACAAGGGGAGGCCTAACGGTTGCAAAGTTAGGCATAATCCGGCATTCGGGCGTTTCAACAAGTATCTTATTCATGTCGCATTGAAACAACCGTGTTAAAATTTGTATTATATGTGTTTCTAAACGTAAAAACCGGCCTCCGGAGGGTCCGGAGGCCGGTTTTGGGCTGTATTTTAGCAAAAATCTGTACTACTCTGGATTATTGGCTAATAGCTTCGGATCCGCGGCCGCGTCAGCGCCCGAAGCACCTTCCTTGAGCATCTTCGCACGGTATTCGGAAGGGGAATAGCCGGTGTAGCGTTTAAAATGGGTGGAGAAATGCGACTGCGACGTGAATCCTATCTTATATGCCACCTGCGTCACCTCGATGTCGCTCCTTTTGAGCAGTTCGCAGGCCCGCTTCAGGCGAATGTTGCGTATGTAGTCGCTCGGGGTCATGCCTATCATTTCCTTCATCTTCCTGTGGAGATGCGTGCGGCTCACTCCCACTCCGTCGGCAAGTGTCTCGACGTTGAATTCCTGATCGTCGATGTGCTCGTTGATTTCCTTCAGTATCCGCTCCATCAGGTGCTCGTCGTTGCCCTTCATCTCCGGAGCCGCTATCTTCCCTACGGTCTCCTGCGCACCCGTATACTTACACTTCATGCGGCGACGGTTTTCAAGCAGGGTGCCCACCATGGTCTCCAGCTCCTCGATGTTGAAGGGTTTGCCGAGATATGCGTCAGCCCCTTTGTCCCATCCGGCCATACGGTCGGCGATGTCGTTTTTCGAGCTCAACAGTATCACGGGAATGTCGATCGTGGCCGGATCTGCTTTCAGCCGCTTCAAGAGCGTAAGTCCGTCCATCACGGGCATCCTCACGTCGCTGATTATGATGTCGGGCGTCTTGTCGCCTATCATCTTCATGGCTTCGGCGCCGTCGCAGGCCACCGACACCTTATAATATCGGCCGAGCTGCTGCGCCACGTAGTCGCGCATCTCCATATCGTCGTCGATAAAGAGAATATATTTACCTGCCGACAAGGGCGCAGGCCTTGTCGGCAGCTCCCCCCGGGGGGAGCTGCCCCGCGACGACAGCGAGAGGCTGCGTTGCTGCTCATCGTCGCCTTCGAGAAGTTCTTCCGGACGATACAGACCCTCATCGAGCGGAATCCTGACGGCGAAGACGCTTCCCTTCACAGAGTCGTCGCGGTTTCTGCCCGAGATGCGGCCATGATGCAACTCGCTGAGCCTGCGGCAGAGATCAAGTCCGATGCCAAAACCGATGGTGGCATGCGTCTGGTCTTTCTCCACCCTATAGAACCGCTCGAAGAGACGCGCTGCTGTCTTCGAATCAAGGCCGATGCCGGTGTCTGTCACGCTCACCGACACGCAATCACCCATCTTGTCGTCTTTCACCGACTCAACAGCCACTTCAATCGCTCCACCTTCCGGAGTGTATTTGATGGCGTTGGAGATGAGATTCACCAGAATCTTGTCGAAGTTCTTGCGGTCGAGCCATACCTGGCGGTCGCTGTCCCACGGGCTGAACGATATCGTCAGCTTCTTATCCTCCGCCTGAGGCCTGAACATCTCCACGAGTTCCCCCACGAAGGCGTTCATGTCGGTCTGCCGGCACTTCAGGCTCATCTTCCCTTTCTCTATCTTGCGGATGTCGAGCAGTTGGTTGACGAGGCCGAGCATTCGGTATACATTGCGGTGCATTATCTCAAGCTTGGAGTGCACCTCCGCGTCGAAGGGCTGCTTCAGCAGCGACTCAAGCGGACTGAGCACCAGCGATATCGGCGAGCGAAGGTCGTGGGAGATATCCATGAAGAACTTGATCTTCTCATCGTTGATCTTCTCATCGCGCTTTTTCCTCATCACTATCCATGCAAGCGCGATCAGGGCTATCAGCACTATGGAATATGCCAGTTTAGCCCAGAAACTCAGATACCACGGCGTGGAGATGTGGATCTTCACCCGCGTGGGCTCCGAGGTGGTCTTGTTTTCCACCGCGCACACCTCGAAGTCGTAGTCGCCCGGCTCGAGATGCGGAAGATATATAAGGTTCTCGCCGGGAAGAGTCTGAATCCAGTCGTCGTTGCCATGCAGGCGCCAGCGGTAGCTGATGTTGGATGCGTCGCGATAGTCGAGCATACTCAGGCGCAGCGTCATGGCATTGTTCTTGTAGGGGAGGTTGATTGCAGTCGGACTCACCGCATTTCCTTCGATGAAAGCGTCCGATTCGGCCTGCTCCCTATGGTCGAGGCGGTTGCCGTTGAGATATATCGCCGACACCTTCACCTTGCCGGCGAAGCCGGGCGAGGGCACTGACTCCGGGCGGAACGAAGTCATGCCGAGGTCGTTGCCAAGATAGATCCGGTCGGCCGACCTTGAATATACCACATGGTTGAATACGTTCTCTATCAGGCCGTACCCGCCGTAGTATGCGAATATCTTCGTCTTGTCGGGAGTGAGATACGAGAGGCCACGCTGGGTGCCTATCCATACGCCCCCTTCGCTGTCGGCCACTACGGAGCGCACGTCGTTGTCGGAAAGACCGTCGCGCGTGGTATAGGTCTTCACCACTCCTTTCTCGCGGTCGAAGTGTATGAGTCCGTGGCTTGTGCCTGCAAGCACTGTTCCCTTCGAGTCGGGGGCCACGGTGAAGGTGGTGCCATTGAGAAACGGCATCTGGTCTACCTCGAGCATCTTCCGGGCCTCCATGTCGTAGCAGGCAAGGCCACTGTAGGTGGAGATCCAGAGTTTGCCGTCGTCGGTAGGGAGCATCGATGTGATGTAGGGATTGCTGAAACCAGTCTCGGTGCCCTCCTTATGCGGTATCCACGTCTGCTCGCCGGTGATCATGTTGTGGCGCATGAGGCCTGTGCCATACACTCCGACGAAGAGTTCCGAATCGCGGCCAAGCGCGAGGGTGAGGAGAGGATAAGTGCCCTGAATGTCGAGATATTCACGCAGGCTGCCGGTAAGGAGATCGAGTTGCCACACACCGTCGCCCACCACTCCGAGCAGGGCTTTGCCGTCGCCGGTAGGCACGATGGAGGTTATCGGTCCGCCTGAAGGGAGATCAGCCTTCAGTTCGATGCGGCCATCGGGAGCGAACATCACCACCCGTCCTTTGTCTATAGCAGCCAACACCTTGTCTTTCCATAGGGCCATGGCATTGACACCTCCGCTGAAATCGGGAAAGTCGTCGGAAAACTTGCGGTAGGTGAAAGGGGACTGGGTGCCGGGCACTATCACCACTCCCTTATAGTTGCATCCGATCCAGAGGTTGCCGTCGGGTGCGGAGAAGACGGCGCCGATGCTCGAATTGCGCAAATTGGCAAACGGGCAGTAAATCTCACCGGCGGGCTCGACGATGCCCGATGCAGTAGGCACCTGCCACAGGCCATGGTCGGACGTGGACACGTATACTCTCCGTCCGTCGGTGTTCGACAGTTTCTGTATGGTTATCTTGCCGTTGATATCGAGCCGGGTGGCTACATTGGTCTTCACGTCGAGTCGATAGAGTTCGTTGAGCGTGGCCACGAGCACATTGCCGTCGCTTTCAAGCGCCAGCGCCACTATGTATTCTCCGTTGGAGACCTGCACGGGAGTGATATGCCCGTTTGGCGCCATCTTGAACACTTTTCCCTCGTGCACTCCGAAATACATCTGCCCGTTGCTGCAGCACACTATGGAATTGAACGCGGCGCTTTCCGTCTTGGTGGTGTAGTTGACAGCCACGGGCTCGTCGCCATCGAATCCGACCACGTATAACCCCACACCAGAGGCGATGAAGGTCACGGTGCCGTCGGGCTGCTCACCCATATCTATGATGTAGCCGAGAAAAGATTTCGACGGGAGTTTCACCACCTTGAAGGAGTCGGTGTCCGGATCGTAGAGGTTCAGCCCGTTGGCTGTGGCCACCCATACCCTTCCTGCGGCATCACACAAGACGTCAAGCACGCGACTGTCGCTCAATGTGCGTGGCGCTCCATCCTCGTGCAGATATATGTCGAAGGCATTGCCGTCGAATCGGAAAAGCCCGCGGTTGGTGCCGATCCATACGAATCCGTCGTTGTCCTGGCAGAAGCCGGTGTAGCTTCCCGACACGAGCGCCGGCTGGTCGATCAGCCTGCCGTTTCGGTAGGCCGGAGGGAGCGCCGCGGCCTGAATGCCCAGGCCGACCAGCAGGAGTATGAGTATATATATTTTTCGCATTGAGTTTTCCAAAATGTTAGGTCAGGCCGCCGACGGCCCTCAATTAAAACTTGGCGTGTACCTTGCCGGAAGCATGCGGCTTCGGCGAAGCGGTATTGTTGGTGCATAGACTGAATTCAGTTGCAAATTTACTAAAAAATAATGAATATACAACTCCCATTTTTCAAAAATCAATTGAGACTTTCCAAAAACATGTATTTTTTAATCCAATAAGTAAAAAATTTCAAATATTTTGTGTAAATTTGCAGAATATCCGGGCGGACTTACGTTCAGGACGCCATCCCGGCACGCACATAAGCGTCTGACCTCACGAATACTAATCAATAAAAACTATCAATATCATGACTAACCAAACACAAGGCAGCAAAGCCTACCTTTTCGGCATCGTGCTTGTCGCGGTGCTCGGCGGCCTCCTCTTCGGCTACGACACGGCCGTGATTTCCGGAGCGGAAAAAGGTCTTCAGGCATTTTTCCTCGGCGCGAAAGATTTCGTCTATTCCGACACCATCCACGGCATCACCTCGTCGAGCGCACTGCTCGGTTGCATCATCGGCTCGGCCATCTCCGGCATCATCGCCACACGCCTCGGCCGCAAGAAGGCCCTCTTCATCGCCGGCATCTTCTTCTTCGTGTCGGCCCTCGGCTCCTACTATCCTGAGTTCATGCTCTACGATTACGGTCAGCCCAGTTTCTCGCTGCTCATCACTTTCAACGTCTACCGCATCATCGGCGGCATCGGCGTAGGCCTGGCATCGGCCATCTGCCCGATGTATATCGCCGAGGTGGCGCCCTCCAACATGCGTGGCACCCTCGTGTCGTGGAACCAGTTTGCCATCATCTTCGGCCAGCTGGTGGTATATTTCGTCAACTTCATGATTCTTGGCGAGCACACGCAGCCGATCATCGAGAAGATGGGCGAAGCGCTCTACGTGGTGAGCGACAGTTCCGACCCCTGGACCATCTCCACCGGCTGGCGCTATATGTTCGGCTCGGAAGCCATCGTGGCCGGCATCTTCACCATTCTCGTATGCCTCGTGCCTGAATCGCCCCGCTATCTTGCCATGACGGGCAAAGACCAGCAGGCCCTCAAGGTGCTCACCAAAATCAACGGCAGCGTGAAAGCAGCCGAAATCCTGAAGGATATCAAGGAGACCGTAAGCGTCAAGAGCGAGAAACTCTTCTCGTTCGGCATCATGGTGGTGTTTGTCGGCGTAATGCTCTCCGTGTTCCAGCAGGCTGTCGGCATCAACGCAGTGCTCTACTATGCTCCGCGTATTTTCGAATCGATGAACATGGGCAATCCTATGGTGCAGACAGTGATCATGGGCATCGTCAACATCGCCTTCACCCTCGTGGCTGTCTTCACTGTCGAGAAACTCGGCCGCAAGCCGCTCCTCATCTGGGGCTCGATAGGCATGGCACTCGGAGCATTGGGCGTAGCGCTGAGCAACGTAACCGAAATGCCGGCTCTCTTCCCCGTGGTCAGCATCATGGTATATTCCGCTTCCTTCATGTTCTCGTGGGGCCCCATCTGCTGGGTGCTCATCTCGGAGATCTTCCCCAACACCATCCGCTCCCAGGCCGTGGCGATCGCTGTGGCTTTCCAGTGGATTTTCAACTTCATCGTTTCGAGCACATTCGTGCCGATGTACAACATGAGCATGGGCGACATGGGCACGAAGTTCGGCCACTTCTTCGCCTACGCTCTCTACGGAGTGATCTGCATCATCGCGGCATGGTTTGTGGCTCGCTTCGTACCGGAGACAAAGGGCAAGACCCTGGAAGACATGACCGCCCTCTGGCGCAACCGCAACAAAAAATAATTCAAGTTTCGCAGGCTCAACTTGAAGGTTATGGGTTATAAGGTTAGTTTATGTGCAACTCCTCTCGTGGCTTTATCCGAGGTTAGTTCTGTAAAAAAATACTAACAATACCATATTATCAATGAAGTTCAAGAAGCGAAACTTGAGTCAGTAAATACCAAACGGCTCCCTATGAAAACAGGGAGCCGTTTGATATTTAGTGACTGATGTGGTTATTTCACGGGACGCAATATATATGTCTTCACTGCACCGTTGTAGTCGAAAGTGACAGTGGAGTCACCCTCGGGAGTCGTCGGCTGATTCACGGATATCTTCACATCGGGATTGTCGCAATACGCAGACACTGTGGGAACCGTATCCGACAGGAGACGATACTCCACGTCATACCGGTCATAACCTGTATAGCCGTTGATGGCGTTGCTTCGCGTTGGATTCTCGGGAAGATTTAGCGCTACTCCGTTGACGGCGATAGTGACCTTCGGGGAGGGTATGTGTTCAAGGGGATTATCCTTTTTGCTAAACCCGAGTCCGTTCAACTCAACTGCCGGGTGACCGGGATAACCTTCGGCCTTCAGATATATCGCATGCTTGCCGTCGAGATTGTCTACTGCGGATGCCACATCGAGAGTATATTTGGTCATCTCGCCCGGTTTGCCGCCGGCAATTGTGATCTCCCCTATTTTTCTGCCATGCCATGTATCGTTGTCATAAGGGCCGTCGAGCCATACACTGACTTTGCAGGGGCGCGGCGACAACGGCGTGACGAAAAGGTTGAACTCTGTTTCGTTGCCCGGTTTCGTACCCTCAAATGCCTTCAGGCCTTTCTGCGGCTTGTCGAGTCCGCCGAACCCGAAATACTTGTAACCTACGATGTCGCCTCCCGACATGAGCACACGCATGTTGGCATCCCAGATGTCCCAGGTGTCCTGCTGCGAGCCTATGTCAGACAGATAGCAGGCGTAGCCGGCGTCGTAGAATTTGTATGGGTCGAGACCAAAAATCTGGAAACCTTCCGAAGTCACCTCCGCACCGGAATATATGTCTCCATTTGAGGCCTTGGCCATCCATTTTCCATCTGCTGCGTATGGATCATATCCGGTGATTGTCAGCACACCACCCTCAGCCACCGGCTTCGTGTCGTATTCAATGCTTATCGGAGCAACCATAGCCTGGCGCGCGAAACCGAATCCCCGTGGCGGACGATGATAGAACACGTACCACTGACCGTTGATTTCCTGAATCGAGCCGTGGGTGTTGTGGGCGGCGTTGGTTGCAGTCAGTGCCGTACCGTCTTCATTAGGGACTATGCCACGCGAGTCGACGAGCACACCGCCGCTGCGCCAGGGTCCGAGCGGCGAGTCGGCGAATGCGTACCGGAGAGTTGAGTTCGAACTTCCTATCCCGTAGTCAGGGCCGGAATGGCCCGAGAATATCATTACATATTTATTTCCGATCTTGCGGATCGAGGACGCTTCGAAGAAATTGAATTCTCCGGGATTCTGATCCTTGAAAAGCGCCGGATACTCGGTGCCCTCCGGATCGCGCACCTCACCGTAGCGGTGGCTGGCCGGCATGAAATACGGTATCACCTCAGTGCCGGGACGCACGGAATACATTGTATTCTGGTCAAGTTCCGCCGCACAGGAACGCTGGAATCCCCAGAAGCCATAAGCCCTGAACCCTTTTTCGTAGTCAGGATCCTTACGGCTTGTTATTTCCTCGATAAAGATCGAGGGGTCGAAGCCGAGGATACTGCCGTCGATCACAGCAGAGCCGTCAGCGTCAAGATTGACCGGGGTAAACGGTCCGTCGGGACGGTCGCTCTTGCACACCATCGCCTCGCGGCGCGGTCCACGGCTGTGAGGATACAGATAATAGGTCTTCTTCCCCTTTCTGTCTTTGACCTCAACAAGGTCAGGCGCATACATCACGTCCCATTTTCCGTCTTTCTGATAGGTGAATATCGGGCCTTCGTCGCGCCAGTCGGTGAGATCCTCCACCGGTGCCGACCACATACGGATATCCGGACCGCAATAACTGTCGGTTCTGACATCGTGCGATCCGATGATGTATGCACGATACTTTCCCGGATTGTCGGGATCTTCAAACACCCGTGGTTCGCCATCGGGGAGATGTTCCCATAGCGGAAGATAAGGATTGCCAACTCCCTCCGCTCTGTTCACTCCTGATGCGGAAGTCGAGACTGTGCCTAAAGCGACTGCGGCTGCAAGCACTGCAATTCCATGCAAAGCAAGATTTTTCTTCATAATACGAATTTGATTTGTCAGTATAGCATTGTTGGAATTGCAAATATATAAAAAAAAATCCAAACAATAAAATCAGACGCCTGCTGCAATGAGCAAGCGTCTGATTTTAAGCGTTTAACTAAATTTTAATTTAGATTTTAATTTTTCACCGCGAGGGCTACAATCGACATGGGAGGGAGGGTGACTTTGAGGCCTTCCTTGGTGACCTTGAAGTCTTTGAAAGCGGCTGTCTTCACCTTGTCGGGGTTGTCGAAGTCGTTGTAGTCGTCGGCGGCCGAGGATGTGAGGATTTCGCCGGCAATGGCGGCTTTCTTGTTGAGTTTCTCAAACGGGATGAGCACCTCGGCTTTCTCCTTGAGGTCGACGTTGGTGAGCGTCACGTTCAAGACTCCATCTTTCTCAGAGGCTGTGGCGCTTACGGTAGGCAGCGGACGGGGAGCTTTCTTGCCGGGCACCTCACGCACAGTGGTCTCGACGTCGAGAGGGATGAATGTGGCGTTCTGGTGAGGAGCGTACATCTTGAATACGTGGTAGGTGGGTGTGAGCACCATCTTGTCGCCGCTTGTGAGCACCATCGACTGGAGCACGTTGGCAATCTGTGCGATGTTGGCCATCTTGACGCGGTCGGTGTGGCGATTGAAGACATTGAGGCTCAGGGCAGCCACCATGGCGTCGCGCATTGTGTTCTGCTGGTAGAGGTGTCCGGGGACAGTGCCGGGTTCCTCATCCCACCATGTGCCCCATTCGTCGACGAGGAGTGCCACCTTCTTGTTGGGGTCATATTTGCTCATGATGGAGTCGTGCTTCATGATGACCGGCTCAATCTCAAGACACTTGCCGAGAGTCCAGTAATAGTCATCATCGTTGAATTTAGTGGCGCTTCCCTTGCTGCCGGTCCATCCGGTCACTGTATAATAATGGAGCGAGAGACCTTTCATGTGGTTTTTGGCCTTTTTCATAAGGACGTCGGTCCAGTTGTAGTCATAGTCGCTTGCTCCGGATGCAATCTTGTAGAGTTTATTGCCGTTTACGTCGCGGCAGTAGGTCTGATAGCGGCGATATTCCGAAGCGTAGTCTTCGGGAGTGAAGTTTCCGCCGCAGCCCCAGCTTTCGTTGCCAACGCCGAGATATTTCAGTTTCCAGGGTTTCTCGCGTCCGTTTTTCTTGCGGAGCTCGGCCTGCGGACCGTTTTCAGCAGTGATGTATTCCACCCATTTGGAGAGTTCCTCCACAGTTCCGCTGCCAACGTTGCCGCTCAGATAAGGCTCGCAGCCTATGAGCTCACAGAGGTTGAAAAACTCGTGGGTTCCGAAGGAGTTGTCTTCCACAGTTCCGCCCCAGTTGTTGTTGATCATCACAGGACGATTTTCTTTCGGACCGATACCGTCTACCCAGTGGTATTCATCGGCGAAGCAACCGCCCGGCCAGCGCATCACGGGCACTTTGAGGTCTTTAAGAGCCTGGAGCACGTCGTTGCGGTATCCGTTGGTGTTGGGAATCGGGGAGTCTTCGCCGACCCAGAGGCCGCCATAGATGCAGGTGCCGAGATGCTCGGCAAACTGGCCGTAGATTTCGGCCGGAATCGTGCGTTCCGGATTCACGTTGTTCAGATCGAGCCTGACAGTGGCGTTCTCCACCGCCAGAGCCGGCGAAGCCACAGCCATCAAAGCCGCGCCAGCCGCCAAAGAAGCAATTAGTTTCATTACTGTAATGTATTTATGGTTCATTAGATTTCAGATTCAAACAATAGCCACTTTATCATTTGCTATTTCATTTAGGAATCTTGCAGACAGGTGAGAATGTCGCCTTACGATATCAACCGACACACTCAAAATATTCTCCAGATATTCACGAAGTGACTCTATCAGAAATATTCTTGGCGGCATCTCGACAAGTAAATCCACGTCACTGTCTTTTCTATTGTCGCCCCGCGCCATTGACCCGAACAGGCACAACGACTCCACTCCATATTCCTTCCTTAGATATGGAGAAGCGGCCTTAAGTCGCTCTATACATTCACTTCGCGTACACATATTTGTTTCTTATTCCGTTATATTTTGCAAATATACAACTTTTTCGTGAAACGGCAAGAGTTATTTGGAATTTAAGCCTACAGTTTCATAAAAAATACGGATGCAACTTCAGTCAGGCGCAAGGTTAATATGTTAAGGAATGATAAAATCAATAAAAATAAATTAACGAAGCAACACGAATCTGAATTTTAAGCATTTGCTACTTTTATGACTTAAATTTTACACAAAATCTAAAAATTTTCAATTATTTTTCTAATAATCTCGATTATTTTGTGTAATTTTGCAATCAGTTTCTACAACCATCGCATTGCTGACAGAGCAAAGCGAACAACTGATGTATATGAAAAAATTATTATTACCTATCGCAGCAATCGCGATCTCCCTCACCGCAGCAGCCGAAGGCTACCAAGTAAACACACTCAGTGCAAAACAGAACGGTATGGGACATACCGGAACAGCACTCAAGCTCGGAGCCGAAAGCATGATCTTCAATCCCGCCGGAATGGCTTTCATGGACAAGACAGTAGACTTCTCAGCGTCCGTAACCGGCATCTTCGCAACTGCAAAAGCCACTCTTCCGAACGGCACCACTTACGAGACCGACAACAAGGCCTCTACTCCGATGAGCGCCAACCTCGGATTCTCGATATACGACAATCTGAAAGCCGGCATCTCTTTCTATACCCCTTACGGCAGCGGCATCAACTGGACTGACAACTGGCCCGGCGCGATGCTCAGCCAGTCGGTAAACCTCGCCACCTACACCCTCCAGCCTACCATCGCATGGCAAATAACCCCGAAACTCTCGATCGGAGCCGGCCTAATGATGACCTGGGGCACTGTAGATCTCAACAAGGGGCTCGTAGACCCCACTACCCTCGACGCCCTCCTAAGCCAAATGGGAATGCCGGCCTCTTTCGGAAGCACCGTGCCGGCATCGGTCAACCTCAAGGGGACCACGAGCATGGCGTTTGGCGTGAACGTTGGCGCCATGTATGACTTCAACGAAAAATGGACAATCGGAGCATCCTACCGCTCCAAGATGCCGATGAAGGTGAAAGCGGGAACGGCTTCGCTCTCCTACGTCAACGAACTGGCCAAGACGGTCTTGGAAAGCAAACTCTCGGTGCTTGACCAGGCCAACTTCAAAGCTGAGATGCCATGCGTGTCGGTGCTCAACATCGGGGGAGCCTACCGCCCCATACCGAATGTGACAGTGGCTGCCGACATCCAGGTATCATTCTGGAAAGAATATGATCAGCTCGACATCGAATTCCTGAGCGAACAGCTCACTCCTTTCAATCAGCACATCGCCAAAGACTACCGCAACTCCCTGACTTATCATGTCGGTGCGGAATGGGGCGTGACAAAACGCTTCGACCTGCGTTGCGGACTGATGGTGGACACGGCACCGATGCGCAGCGACAACTACAATCCGGAGACACCGGGCATGACTAAAATAGAACCTTCCATCGGTTTCTCGTTCCGGCCGGTAAAGAACTTCTCGATTGATCTGGCGGTGCTGTATGTTGCCGGACTGGGAATGGACAACGCCTCATGCACTTACAAGAACCTGCTGACAAACCAGGACCAGACCTTCACGGCTGACTATAAGGTGCATGCCGTCAACCCTTCACTGGGAGTTTCCTACAGTTTCTGACAACTGCCCGGATAAGCCGCGGGCAGCCTTGCGGATAGCGGGCATCATGATAAAGAAAGCCTCCGGAGCCTTTTTGAAGAGGGCTCCGGAGGCTTGAATCATTTCGGGCTTCCGCCCTCACACTGCTTCCCCTGACTTTTACGGGAGAATTCGGACTTCGCCCTCACACTCCTTAAGAAAAGCGCTTGCTTTCGGAGGAAGGCTGAGATTTCGGGCTTTGCAGCCCTCACACTCTTTCAAAGCAGACTTAGGGGAGGCTTGGAATTTCGGGCTTCCGCCCTCACACTGCTTCCCCTGACTTTTACGGGAGAATTCAGACTTCGCCCTCACACGGCTTCCTCTGACTTTTACGAGGGGGATTCGGGCTGCGCCCTCACACACCTTCAAAAAAGCTCCTGCTTTCGGGGGAATTCGGGGTGAGGGGCGAGGCATTGGCTTTCAAAATTTGGAAGTGTCGGCTTTTTTTGCTAACTTGCAGTCGATTTTTGCGACTGCTTCAGGCAACCGCTTTCGTACAGATTAAGGAACCGCTTTCGTACAGATGACTGCAGACTGGACTATACGCAGATACAGACCCGAGGATATGGCTCTCTGGGATTCGCTTGCCGGACTTTCGCGGCAAGGCACTTTGCTGCACCTCAGAGGTTACATGGATTATCATGCCGACCGATTCGCCGACTGTTCGCTCATCGCTTTGCGGAAGGGAACCCCTACCGCGCTGCTGCCGGCCAACATCGTCTGCGACGTGCTTTATTCCCATCAAGGACTGACGTATGGAGGATGGCTGACCCCGCGCAGCCATTTCGACGGGAGCGACATGCTGGCGCTGTTTGAGGAATGGACGGAATGGTGCCGCGACAACGGTATACGCAAAATCTACTACAAGGCCGTACCGCACATCTACCACCGACTGCCGGCAGAAGAAGACCTCTACGCCCTCTTCCGCTCGGGCGCCCGGCCATGGATCACCAACCTTTCCTCGACCATCGACATGCGCTATATCCCGGCCATGAGCACCCAGCAGAAAAGGAATCTGAAGAAATCAATGGCGGCACAGCCATGGATAAGGGAAACGGCCGACGCGGGGGAGTTCATGCCGGTGCTCCGCGACTGCCTGCTCTCGCGGCACGCGGCATCGCCGGTGCACACCGCCGCGGAACTTCAACTGCTGAAAGAGCGTTTTCCCGACAACATCCGTTTTTTCCTCTGCGGCACGGGGAGCGACATCGAGGCGGAGGTGTGCATTTTCGACACCAACGGAGTGGCCCACTGCCAATATATCGCCACATCTGACGCCGGCCGCAGCAACGGGACGCTCACATTCCTGCTCCATCACCTGACGACCGAGACATTCCGCGACAGGAAGTATTTCGATTTCGGCACCAGCAACGAAGCCGCCGGCACGATACTCAACTCCGGGTTGCTTCACCAGAAGACGGGGCTCGGTGGGAGGGGCGTGGCGTACCAGTCGTTTGAACTTGATTTATACCCAACCAACCTAATATGAGACAGACAATAGCAGCAATAGCACTCGCGGCCACCCTTTGCGCGGCGGCCCAGACGGAGGGAGGCATCACCCCCGACATGCTCTCGAGATTCAAATCGGAATATCAGGACAACGCGGCAAACCGCGCGCGGCGCAACGCTCTTAACGGCGCCTCCATCGAGAAGATCGCCTACAACGGCGATGTGCGCAACCATTTCGACGACCATTTCTCGCACAAGGTGGAGACAAAAGGAATCACCGACCAGAAGTCGTCGGGGCGGTGCTGGCTCTTCACAAGCCTCAACATGCTGCGCTCGCAGGCCATGAGGGAGCACGACCTTCCGAAACTCACGTTCTCGCAAAACTATAATTTCTTCTTCGACCAGCTCGAGAAGTCGAACCTTTTCCTGCAGTCGGTGATAGACACCTCCGACCGCGACATGAGCGACCGGCAAGTGGAATGGCTTTTCCAGAACCCGATTTCGGACGGCGGCACTTTCTGCGGTGCCATCGACCTGATATCGAAATACGGAGTGGTTCCCACCGAGGTCATGGCAGAGACAGAGATAGCCAACAGCACGAGCGCCTTCAGCCGCCTTCTGGCCACCAAGCTTAGGGAAGACGGTCTGCGGCTGCGCCAGGCCAAAGCCAAGGGGCTCGACGCCAAAGGGCTCGAGGAGATGAAGACGGCGCAGCTGGCGGAAATATACAAGATGCTGGCCCTGGCTTTCGGCGTGCCTCCCACGGAATTCGCATGGACGAGGAAAGATGCGAAAGGCAACCCGGTGGAGACCAAGACCTACACACCGCTCTCCTTCTACAAGGAATATCTCGGCAATGACCTCAAGGATGGCTACGTGATGCTGATGAACGATCCGTCGCGCGAATATTGGAAAGTGTACCGCATCGACTACGACCGCCATTCCTACGACGGCATGGACTGGACATATCTGAATGTGCCGATGGATGAGATAAAGAAGGCTGCCATAGAATCGATCAAAGACAGCACGGCTATGTATTTCTCATGTGATGTTGGCAAGTTTCTCGACCGCCAGAAAGGGATTCTCGACCTCGACAACTTCGACTACGAATCGCTGTTCGACACCAAGTTCGGCATGGACAAGGGGGAACGCATACAGACAAAGGCCAGCGCGTCGTCGCACGCGATGACACTTTCGGGAGTAGACCTCGACGAGAAGGGAAATCCGAAGAAATGGCTTATAGAAAACAGCTGGGGCAACAGCGGGCAGAACGGCTACCTCATAGCCACCGACCCCTGGATGGACGAGTATCTTTTCCGCCTCGTTGTCGACAAGAAATATGCTTCGCCCAAGATACTGAAAGCCTGCAAGCAGACTCCGATACTGCTACCCTCCTGGGACCAGCTTTTCTGAGAGCGGGGCACCATTTCCGGCACTCGGCGGCCCCTTTCCTGCCAATCGACTCCCGGTCAGAGGAAGGGGCCGACGAGGATGAATGCGCCGCGGAGGCGACGGCGGGTCCAATGATAGGCGAAGCGGATAAGCGGACGGCGCGAAGCGCTGACCTGACGGAGAGCCTCCCGATATAAGGGATCGGCAAGGTCCATCCTTCCCTCCTTTGCATAGCAGGCGGCGAGGACAGCACGGCGATAGGCCACGATATTGAGAAGGCGGGTGATATCTTTTCGCCCGCTTTCCTTTATGGAGCGCTCTATGCCTGCGAGCGACTTCTCCCACAGGCCGGCCTTGGCGCTGAACGAGACGCCGGTGATGCTCACCTTCTGCGGATAGACGTCGGCGAGGGGACGGGATATGGCGACCGCCCGGGGCTCTCCGAGGAGAATTCGCGTGCCGGTCTCGAAATCATTCCAGTTGGGATATTCACCTCTCCATCCGCCCACCGACATAAGATAGGCCGTCTTCACGGCAAAGCATTCTGTCTGCAGGATGGCATGGACGAGATGGCGCTCAAGGAGGTTGCCCTTGGCAGAATGGGTGCGACGGTCGGCACCGGCAAGATGCCTCACGACGGGGAACAGCACCAGCTGCGCCTCCGGATCTTGCTTCCACGCCTCCATGACGGACGCGACATTATCGGGACGCATCACGTCGTCGGAATCAAAGAACATGACCTTGTCGGTGAGCGTATGCTCCAGACCTGTCTGGCGCGCGTAGGCGGCCCCACGCCTGGAGTCGGAAAGCAATTCAAAAGTGAGGTCTTCCGCTTCATTGGCGGCCTGCCAGCGGCGGACAGCGTCGGGAGTATCGTCGGACGATCCATTGTCGACCACAATGATATGAATCGGGCGCCATGTCTGCGCCGAGAGGCTGTCGAGACATCGCACCACAAGTTCCGGACGGTTATAGACCGGAACGACTATCGTCATGGTCTCCTGATTCTGAATCATTCGCTTTAATATAAAGGCAGGTTACAAACTACTAACGAGGACGGCGGTTGAAAAATTGAATATTATTTGCAAAAAAGCGTCTGTTTTGTTAATTTTGCATTAATTGACTTTTACCACCATAAAAGAAATACCGGCCTATGAGAATATTGATGCTCGGAGACTATTCCAACCTTCACTCGTGCCTCGCCAGGGAACTGCGACGTTCGGGCCACGACGTGACACTTGTCTCCGACCGCGGAGGCCACATGAAGACCGATGCCGACATGACGCTGCGCCGCAAGCCGGGCCTGACGGGTTCGATAAGCTATCTCTACCGGATAATGTCGGCGCTCCCCTCATGGACCGGCTACGACGTGGTGCAACTGATCAATCCGCAGTTCTTTCACCTGAAGCCACGGCGGCTGATGATGGTGTTTGACATATTGCGGAAAAACAACCGCTCGGTATTCCTCACGCTCTGCGGCAACGACCATTTCTTCGTGGAAGACTGCGTGGCGACAGACCTCTTCCGATTTTCGGAATTCCGGATAGGGAAGCAACCTACGGAGCTCGTGACCACCAGTCCGATGCGCGAGCAGGGGTGGCTCATTCCGGCACACAAGACCTACACGCGTCACCTCTACGACAATATCGACGGCGCCATGTCGGTGCTTCCGGAATATGACATGTCGGCGCGCCGGCATCTTGACCCGTCGAAACTGACCTTCACCAATCTTCCGGTGGAGCTGAGCGATATGGAATACACTCCCCTGCCGACGTCGGGCCCGGTGAGAATACTCATCGGGATGCGTGGCAACATGGAGATTCAGAAAGGCACCGCAAAGATGCTCGGCATCTGCCGGCAGATAGAGGCGGAATTGCCCGGGGAGTGCGAGGTGAGGGTGGTGAAAGACATGTCGCTCGCGGATTATCTAAAGGAGCTGCGCGAGAGCCACCTCGTGATAGACCAGCTGTATTCCTACTCTCCGGCCACCAATGCACTGCAGACCATGGCTCTCGGAAGAATCACGGCCTCGGGCGCACAGCCGGAATATTACGACTATATCGGCGAAGACCTCCGACCCATCTTCTGCCTCTCCCCTCTCGAAGACGACCTCACGATAAAGGAACGGCTGAAGGCGCTGATACAAGACCGGGGGAGGATGCAGCAGATGTCGGCCGAGGGGCGAGAGCTCGTGGAGCGCCACAACGACGTGAGGGCGATAGCTCCCCTCTTCGAAGCACATTGGCAGAAAATGATGAGACAGCCATGACGACGGAACAGAAAGCCAGACTTCAGGTGCTTGTATGCACTTTCGGGGCCGACGGCATAAGGCGCGTGGCTTCATCGGCACATCCGCGGCTGGACGGGGTGGAATACATAGTAAGCTGGCAACAAGAGGGCGCGACACCGCTGCCGGAGAGCCTGCGCCGTCCTGATTTCAAGGTATATGCCACCGACAGCACCGGGCTGGCACGCAACCGCAACCATGCTCTTTCAAAGGCGACGGCACCACTGCTGCTGCTGAGCGACGACGACGTGGCGTATACAGCCGAGGGGCTGCAGAGAGTGATGAATGCTTTCGACTCACACCCCGACTGCGACCTGCTGACTTTCCGCTATGAGTCGGCTTCCGGCACGAAGTATTACCCCGGCAGTCAGTTTCCGCTCGACGCGCCGCCGAAGGGATATTTCGCGTCGTCGATAGAAATAGCATTCCGCCGCAGGGAGCCGGGGAAAACGATATGGTTTAACGAGCATTTCGGCATCGGGGCTGATTTTCCGTCGGGAGAGGAAGATATCTTCATCCGCGATTGCCTCGACGCGGGCATGAAGGGGATGTTTGTGCCTGCCACGGTGGCACGTCACGACGGCGCCACCACATCGGGACGCAACCTCATGCTTTCCTCGCGACCGCTCACGAAAGGGGCTGTATTCCTGCGCCTCCATCCCCGCTCATGGTTTGCCCGGATGATAGCCCACGCGCTGCGCGAGATACCCCTGTGGAGGCAAGGGAAGGCACCATCGCCGCTTTCTTTCTGCGCCAACTGGATAAAGGGAGTGAACCGTGCGAGACGCCTGAAGGCGTTTCCGACAGCCGCACCCGCCTCAAAACCTTCAGGACATGAAAAATGACATCGACAGCAAGGGAAACAGCTTCCGCAGCATCCTGAAGGGCACATCAATGTTTGGTGGGGTCCAGGTCTTCAATATACTGATCTCCACCATCAGGCTGAAGTTTGTAGCCGTCATCCTCGGGCCTGCGGGCATCGGAGTAGCGGGGCTCTTCAACACGGCGTCGCTGACCATACAGCAGCTTGCCTCGCTGGGGCTTAACCTTGCGGTAGTAAAGGAAATAGGCGCATCGAAAGAGAAGGAGGAGAAACTGCGGGATGTGCTTGCATCGGTGAGGCGCCTGGGCCTTATCACCGCATTGGCGGGCGCCCTGATCTGCATCTGCCTGCCGGGAATGCTTTCGCACTTCACGTTCGGGAGCGACCGCTACCGCACGTCTTTCATCATAATGGCCGCGGCCATCTTCTTCTCAATCGCGGGCACGGCCCTGATGTCGGTGCTGCAAGGGCTGCATGAGGTGCGGCGCCTATCGAAGGCCAGCCTTGTGGGCTCGCTGACGGGTCTTGGGGTGGGAGTGCCTATGTATTGGCTGTGGGGGACCGACGGCATCGTGCCGGCAATGGTGGTGCTGGCGCTATTCACGTGCCTCTGGTATTGGTTTTCGCTGCGCAAGTCGCTACGGGTTTCGCCGGCAAGATGGACGAGCGAGATACACCTTCCGATCCTGAAGAGGATTCTCGCGATGGGAGTGATACTGATGAGCAACGACCTTTTCAAAAATCTGGTCAACTACCTCATACTGATATATGTGAGGGCGACCGGCAACGAGATAGAGGTGGGTTTCTACCAGTCGTGCAACACGATGACCTCCCAGTATTCGGCCATAGTCTTCACCGCCATGGCCATGGACTATCTGCCCCGGCTTTCGGCGGCTGCCGACGACAACAGGCAACTGTGCGCCATCGTGAACCGTCAGATTGAAGTGGTCGGGCTTCTGGTGGCGCCCATCGTGTGCGCGGTAATCTTCCTCGCGCCGTGGGTAATAGAGCTGCTGCAGACGAAAGCCTTCACAGTGGCCACTCCCCTACTGAGAATACTTGCCGTTGCAGTTGCCGTGAGGGGTCTGATGTATCCTCTCGGCTACATCGTGTTTGCCAAAGACAACCGGCGACTCTTCTTCTGGATGGAATCGATCGGCGCCAACATCCTGACGCTGACCATCATGTGCGGGGGCTACAGCCTTTTCGGGCTTAACGGTCTGGGCTATGCCGCAGTGGCCGACTGCTCGATATGCCTGCTGGTCTACATAGCCGTAAACCATCATCTGTATGGCTACCGGCTTTCGCGCCGCGCGCTCCAGACATCGGCTGCTTCGCTGGCCTCGGCTGCCGGCATGGCGGCCATCTGCTTCGTAAGCGACGGCATGCTGATGACCGGGCTGGCGTCTGCGCTCCTCATCGCGGTGGGCGCGATATGCGGACGAAGGATACTGGGCATCTGGAAAAAATAAAGTCCCGCACGGAGCGGGACTTATGTTCTTCGGCTTGGGTCTTGAGACTTTTGCCTTTAGACGATGCTTATCTGCGGCTTGGGCCTTCTGTCTTATGCCTTCAGCCGATGCTTATCTTTTGCGGCGCCTTACCGACTTGGCGGCATTGCTGTTGCCTGAGTTGGAATTCGAGACTTTCGGCTTCTTTTTCTTGGCGGCGGTGCTCTTCTTGCGGCCCGCGCGTGCGGAGGGTTTTGTCTTTACGACATTTTCGTCGGCTTCAGAAACCATGGTGCGTTCCGGGATGGAATCGCCGGCAGCCAACCCTTTCTCGGCGGCTTCAGCAGCCTCGGCTTCCGCTTCCTTCATGGCCAGATATTCCTCGCGGGAGGGAACCCATAGGTCTTTGCCAAACTCGCGCAGGCGATGATCGATGCTGTCCTGGGCACGCTTCATGTCGTCCTCGTCGGGATACATCTGGGCCATGGAGAGGTTGCGCAGGTTTTTGGTCTTATATATCTCACCCTTATACATGCCGAGATTGAAGTAATCGTCGAGGCTATATTGGGGGAGATTGTTGTCGTCGGTGAGGAAGACGTATTGCTGAGCGAGATATGGACGGAGCTGGTCGAACTTCACCCAGAACATGGGGTAGTTGGTTTCGCCGCCGAAATCCTCGTTACGGGTCAGGACGGGGCAAATAGCCTCGACGAAAGTCTTCATCTGATTGCTTCGGCGGTCGAACTGCCACTTCTCGATGATGTAGTATTTCAGCACCTGCGATGTGGGGACGTCGGCTTCCTCAATGACGTAGACCGGTTTCGATTCGGGACCCTGGGTCTGATGATAGATGTCGAAGCGGTCGAGCATATCGCCGACGTTGATGCGGTAGCGGTCGGTGAAGACCTCCCGGCCGTCGAGATATTCGTAGGCGGGAACTTTGCCATCGACCACCAGCGAGAGCAAGATCCTGAAGAGGTTCTGCTGGCCGTCGACTATATCTTCGGGGAAATAGAGCGGCGTGTTCTCGGCCACATTCCTGAGATCGAGCGAGCGGTAGATCTCCCTCATATAGGCCATGTCGGCATCGTGGGCTTTCGGATTCTCGAAAAAGCCCTGCATGCGGTCGGTGATATTGGGTCCGGAATTCTCCGTCTGCTTCTGTCCGCGCTTTCCACCGGCAGCGCGGCGCACCACTCCAGTGTTGTCTTGCGCTATGGCTGCCAGCCCGAGCGTCGCGACTACCGCAACCGGCAATATTTTTCTGACTATATTCATATTGATGAGTTATCCTTAGAAATTAGACTGCTGCCACTACGGCTTAATTCAGCGCCACCTCCATCGGGGAGATATCGCGGGTGATTCCGTCGGGGCCTTTGGCCTTCACATTTGAAATGAAGAAGCTCTTACCATTCTTCAACCTCTTGAACTGCTCTTTCTGGCGGCTCGAGAACTTATTGCCGTCGCTCACCTCGGGAATCGCGTTGCCCATCGAATCGTAGAAAGTGGTGGAGAACGAAACCACGGTGAACGCCACGTCAAGAATGCCGTCGTCGATAGAAGCCTGAATTCCGTCGGCCGCGAGAAGGGCGGCCTTGCTGATGCGCTTGGGGCTACCCTTGTAGCTTACGGGATTGCCAGAAGCATCCTTCATGGCGATATATGCGGTAGGGTCGGGCAGTTTCCTGATGCGGAAGGTCATGCTCCCGACGGTCTGAGCATGTCCGTCGACAGAAGCGGTGACACTTATCTGCGCGTCGTCGCCAACTTTGGTGGGGCGTGCCACCCAATGGTCGCCGCTTCGAGTGAGGGTGCCGTTGGTCATGGTGGCCGAGAGAGCAGTCATCGGCACTCCTGGAACGGAAATCGATATCGGGTTGTCGATGCCTGCGTAGAGCACATTCATCATGGTGGGCGAGATTGTAGCCATCGGCTCAATCACGTTGTATTGCGATTTGAAATCGTGGCGCTCCAGCGAACCGTCGCCACGCTTCACCTCCAGATAACCGGAGTATTCGTGCTGACCTACCTGCCCGGCCACGAACTCGTAGACGCCGTCGGGGCGTGCGAGTTTCTGACCGTTGATGAAGATTTCGGGCCTCATTGTGGTGTCGATAGCAGCGAGCACAATCTGCGCGCTGTATTTTCCGCCCCTCATCACCATATTTGAATTCGGGAGCACGTAGGCGTTCAGTTCATTAACCCTGACGTCGCCAATGTCGACGTTGGTGATGAGATTGGAAAGCGCCTCGCTCTCGGCCTGCCTCACGTCGTTCTGAATCTTGGTGAGCATCGTGATGGCTGCCACGGCGGGCATATTGTCGAAAAGTTTCTCTTCCCATTTTGTCGGGCCCACGGTGCCGGGAGTGTTGGCCACCTTGGTGGAAAGCATCTCGCTGACCACGCCGCGCCTTACGGAATCGGGAATCAAAGCAGTGACGTATGTGCGGTATTCATCGATTGCCTCACGCAGTTTCTCTCCTTTTTTCGAAGTCGGATCAAGGAAAATCGCTGACGCGGCATCGAGGTCCTCGAGATTCTCTATATTGGTGTAGTCGGCACCCTTTCCGTCGGCTTTCTCGGCAATGGCGGTCTTATAGTCCTCAATCACCGAATACAGCCGGCCGGTGCGGTCGTGAAGCGCGACCCCTTTCTCATACCAAGGTCCGGCTTTGGCGGGGTTCTTCTCGTAGAGCTGCGCCAGATAGCCAAACTGTATTTCGTTTTTCGTAGAAAGATTGTCGTTGGTCTTGTGAAGCGACGACTGCACCTGACTGAAGCCGTTGAGCACATCGCTCGAGACGTTCAGGGCCAGCATCGCCGTGAGGACGATATACATCAGATTTATCATCCTCTGCCGCGGCGACATTCTTGCTACGTTGTTTCCACCTCCTGCCATTTATAATGAAGTAGTTTAAACTTATATATTGTTCTTATTCAATAGATCAACCTTTGTGGCAGACAAGTCAGTCCGCTTTAGAGGCGGGTCTGTTGTCGTCGAAAGGATTCGGGCGCACACCGGCCATCGGATTACCCATATTGACAGTCATCGCCGTGATCATGTTCTCGTATATCTTGTTGAGCTGGCGCATGTATCGGCCCATTCTCTCCGTCTCCTCGCAGAAGCGGCTCGACTCGGTGGCTGATTTCTCATACATGTCGCGAATATCCTTGAGGCCACGGTTGACGCGGTCGATGCTCTCGATCTGCGAACTGATGCCCTTGAGCTGAATCTCATAGATGGTGTTGAGGCCACCGATGTTGCGGTTGAGGTCCTCGAGCTTCTCGACATATCCGTTGGAAGAAGCCGAGACAGACTCCGAGTTGTCGGTGATGGCCTTGTAGGAATTGAGAAGCACCTCACTGACACGGTTCAAGGCATCGGTGGTCTCCCTCAATGCGGCAATCTGCTCGGTGACGCCCTTTATCTGGTCGGCCATATCCTTCATCGACTCGACAAGGTTTTCGGTGTCTTCCTCAGGAATATCCACATTGGAGACTGAAGGAAGCACCGCTCCGGCCTGCAGCGGAACTGCCGCGGCACCTGCGGGCACCTGCGAATCCGCACCGGGAGCACCTTGCACCACCACTCCACCGCCGGCCTGAAGGTCGGGCCTGTCGCCGGGATCATGAGAGTCGAGGACGGGGAACACCTCTTCCCAATGGTAATCTTTTGGCGGGCGGTCGAATGCCGTGAGGAGGAACATGGCGATCTCGGTGCCCATGCCGATGCATAGCAGCGTGCTGCCGCCCGGCAAGTGGAGAATCTTGAACAAAGCACCCCAGATGACCACTGCCGCTCCTATGGAGTAAGCGAAATTGAAGAAGCGCTGTCCTTTCTCACCGTGAAGGAAGCGTTCGATAAAGTTGGCGTATTTGCGAATTCTTACCATAATTCTATTCTGATATCCTGCGGATCGTGACGACCGAGGTGTAGTTACTGATGAGGCTGCGTTTACTTTTTCTTTTGAGTACCTTTAGCAAAACCGATCTGCGAACGGACACAGCGGAAACCGATGTAGCTTCTCTGCTCGTTCTGGTATTCCCACTGGCGGAGGTCGCTCCGCAGATTGTGCATCACGTCTTTCCAGCTACCGCCACGCACGATCTTGCGCTTCATCTTGTAGGGGTCCTCGATAGCGGCATTGTAGCGGTATTCGGGGTTTATGTCGCTGGTGAGCCTGTCGATGCTCTCAGTGAAGGCTGTTGAAGTCCACTCGCTGACGTTGCCGGCCATGTCGAAAAGCCCGAAGTCGTTGGCAGTGTATGTGCCGACGGGGGAAGTGATCAGATGTCCGTCGCGCACGTAGTCGCCATCCATCGGCTTGAAGTTGGCATAGAAGCATCCACGCTCGTCCATGGGAAGGGTCTCGCTCCAGGGATAGCTGCTCTCGGAGTTGCCGGCGCGGGCCGCGAACTCCCATTCAGCCTCTGTCGGCAAGCGGTAAGGCTCGACGTAAACGCCTTCCTTGCCGAGGCTACGCCGCAGATAGTCGGTGCGCCAGTTGGCAAAAGCGTTGGCCTGATCCCAGCTCACGCCCACCACTGGATAGTTGTTGTAGCCGGCATTTGCGAAATAGAGCCTCGTGTACTGCTCGTTGTATGAATTGTCGAAGTCATTGACCCAGACAGTGGTGTCGGGATAGATGTTGACAATATAAGTGTTGAGGAAATCATAGTCGCCTGTCAGGGGACGGGTGACGGTCTCGCGCACGATCTCGCCCTCATCGGTGAAGTAAGCCGTATCTTTCGATATGATGGGGAGCTCATGGTTCACGGGGTTGTCGGTGTTGTAGTCGCGACGGGTCGCATCGAGGCGGTTCTTGCGTTTCGCAGCCTCGGTGTGGTTGAATATCTCGTAGCGATAGTTGAGCTGAGTCGGGTCGAGTTCGCGTTTTCCGGTGATAGGATTAGTGCGGTAGACGCTTTCGATAGCCCTCTGCTCATCTTCGTTGGCATTACGCCAGGGTATAGGCTTGTTCCAGTTGAGGTAAGGAGTGATGGGGTTGCCTTCCTTGTCTTCCTCAATCTTGAAAGCCTCGTTGCCTCCAAACGCGGGGTCGGCCAGGCGCTCACGGATGATTGAGTCGCGCACCCAGAATACAAACTGCTTGTATTTTGAGTTGGTGACTTCTGTCTCGTCCATCCAGAAAGCATCGACGGAGACACCTCTTGCATTGCTTCTGACGCCCCATACAGAATCGTCTTTAGCAGCCCCCATGGCCCACGCACCCCTATCGACAAGAACCATGCCATAAGGTGTGGGCTCAGCGAAAGTGCTGCCACCGACACCGGTGACTTCACCACCGGCACCGCCGCGGCTCATCGAAGCACAACCGACGAGAGCAGCTGAAGCCACAGCCGCAAATGCCAGTCCCACCAGGCGCGAAGCCCGGCTGAAAAGTTTGCTATTGGTCGTTTCTGAAATTCTCATAAAGTTATAATTCTCACATCAGCCTGATGCTTCTGTGTTTGTTTCTGTTCTTGCCATTGAAGTCGAGCTTCAATCTATAGCCTATCAAAATCTCGTGGCTTCCGCTTGATGCCTTCAGGATAGCGGATGTAGGAATCTCGTAGGAATATCCCAGGACGAAATTCTTGAATTCCGCACCAATGTTGATCGCCACCGCATCGTCCCATCTGTAGGCGAGGCCGGCGAAAAATAGTTTGTTGTACCATCCTTTCACCGACAAAATGCCTGAAAATGTCTTCATGTCGTAGGCCAGCAACATGTCGGGCTGCAATTCTATTAACGTGTTTTTTATCGGAATATTGCTTCCGGCGTTCAAATAGACAGTGCGGGCAGCGTATGTCTCAAACTCATGATTGTCGGTCGTGGCATCGGAAGTAGTGGTGCCTTTGGTGTTGAGCTTCACCGTAGGGTTGGCGGCATGCTGAAGCGAGAGCCCCACGTGGAACTTGGGATGAGTGTACATCACTCCAAGGCCGAAATCGATGCTTCCGCCGCCCACATCCTGCTTTGGGATGGCAGGGTCGTTGGAGTCGTGATAGTCGTCATCGTCAGGGATATACACTTCTGAGCCCTTGAAACTCGACCCGAAGTAGCCTACCTGAATGCCGGCTGAAATGATGCCACCGAGTTTGTTGAAGCGTATGCCGAGCTGGCCATTGACGTAGGTGTTGGAGAAAAGGCCGAGGCCCTCCTGAGTGAAATTGACGCCGCCGCCGAATCTCTTGCCAAGCAGCCGGAATGGTATGTCGGCCACAGCGGAGAAACTTTTCGGGGCATTCTCTATGCCGAGCCACTGCATTCTGCCGAGGCCGCGGATACGGAGGAAATCGGTGGCGCCTACAGCCGCCGGGTTGTAGAGCGTAGGAGCAGCCCAGGCACCGGTGTAGAGAGGAGTGGTCTGCGCACCGGCTTCCATCACGCAGAGGAAGAGCATGCAGCAAGCCAGCGCCCGGAGCAGGTGGCGCCACGGACGTGAACAACGTTTCTCTACCCTATCGGCGGGGAGGCCTTGAAAATGATATATGTTTCTCTTCTCCTGCATCATTCGAAATAAAACGAGAGCACCACCATATTACTCTTGACTTTCGACAAAGACTTGCCGAAATTCTGCATAGCCGGATTCTCATCAAGGTCGGGCCTGTCGTGCTTCAGGATGTCGGTCAGGCCGAAACAGAACTTCAGCTCCGGACAAAGTTTGAAAAACGGCAGATAGAAATCGCATCCGAGTCCCACAGTGAGCATGGTGTCGAAAGACTTCATCACCAACGGGTCGGACCTCTTCTTGGAGATGTCGAGCACACCCATTGCGCCGACTGTGAAATAGGGGCGGGTGTTGTGAAGGCGCTCTCCCGATATCTTGAGGTCGAGGGGGATGACGACGTAGGCCGTCTTCATGTCCTGCAACTCTTTCTGCTGAGTGGCCGCATCATACATGTGGACCGTCTTGGAACCGAAATACATGCCCGGCGACAATCGGAGATTGAAGTATTTGTGAAGCCTGAAGTCGCCCATCACCGTGGCGTTGAAACCAGGCGAGAAGTCGGGAATCTCTATCTGCCAGGCGCTGCCATCGTCGGCCACAAACCCGGAATGGGTGAAGTTCAGGTCCTGCACGTGAGTGCCGACGGAGAACCCCCAGTGCCAGCGTTTTAAGTCGGCGTATTGCCTGTTTGGCACCTTCTCCCCCCACTTTGCCGACACAGATAAAGCGCTGCCGATCCATATCAGCAGCAACGCGAGTCGGAGAAACCGATTATATGTCCGGCATGGGGTCATATCGCATGAAAATCGTTGGTTACACTTTTAGAAACGAAAAAAAAATTTTTTTCTTATGTTTTTTTATGTTGTTTGCGAATATTTAATTAAATTTGCAATATGAAACGAATAATAACTCTCGGAGAGATCATGCTCCGCTTATCACCGGCCGGAAACCGCCGGTTTATCCAAAGCGACAACTTCGAAGTAATCTTCGGAGGAGGAGAAGCTAATGTAGCAGTAAGTTGCGCCAATTATGGAATGGACGCAAAGTTTGTAACCAAATTGCCTACTCATGAAATCGGACAATCAGCAGTGAACGCATTGCGCCGCTACGGAGTGGACACCCAGTATATCGCCAGAGGCGGCGACCGCGTGGGTATCTACTACTGCGAGACAGGCGCCTCGATGCGCCCCTCGAAGGTGATCTACGACCGCGCCGGCTCGTCGATAGCCGATGCCGATCCGAGCGACTTCGATTTCGACGCAATCATGGAAGGCGCCGACTGGTTCCACTGGAGCGGCATCACCCCGGCAATCAGCGACAAGGCAGCTGAACTGACCCGCCTTGCCTGCGAGGCAGCGAAACGCCACGGCGTGACAGTGTCGGTAGACCTCAACTTCCGCAAGAAACTCTGGACCAAGGAGAAAGCACAGTCGATCATGAAGCCCCTCATGCAGTATGTAGACGTCTGCATCGGCAATGAGGAAGACGCCGAACTTTGCCTCGGCTTCAAGCCTGACGCCGACGTTGAAGCCGGCGAGACTTCCGCAGAAGGCTACAAGGGCATCTTCAAGGCTATGGCCAAGGAATTCGGCTTCAAGTATGTGGTTTCAACACTTCGCGAATCGTTCTCCGCAACCCACAACGGCTGGAAAGCGATGATCTACAACGGCGAGGAATTCTACGAGTCGAAACGTTACGACATCAACCCGATCGTAGACCGCGTAGGCGGTGGCGACTCGTTCTCGGGCGGCCTCATCTATGGCCTCCTCAACAAGGAGACCCAGGGCGAAGCACTCGAATTCGCAGTTGCAGCATCGGCCCTCAAACAGACAATCAACGGCGACTTCAACCTCGTGACAGTGGCTGAAGTTGAAGCACTGGCCGGCGGCAGCGCCAACGGTCGCGTGCAGCGCTAAGCGACAAGACCCAACCGGGAGCGGCTCAAGCCGCTCCCGCATTAAATATAGATAAGAAAAGATGGCAAAATTTGATAAATTGCAGGTGATGGCCAAGATCGCCGAAGCTCCGATGGTGCCCGTATTCTACCATAAGGATGCAGAAGTGGCAAAGGCCGTAGTGAAAGCCTGCTATGATGGTGGTGTACGCGCTTTCGAGTTCACCAACCGTGGCGATTTCGCCCATGAGATCTTTGCAGAAGTAGTGAAATATGCCGCCAAGGAATGCCCTGAGATGGCAATGGGCGTTGGCTCTGTTGTAGACCCCGGCACCGCGTCGCTCTACATGCAGCTCGGCGCATGCTTCGTGGTAGGTCCGCTCTTCAATCCTGAAGTGGCGAAGGTGTGCAACCGCCGTTGCGTAGCCTACACACCGGGCTGCGGCAGCGTTTCGGAAGTAGGCTTCGCTCAGGAAGCTGGCTGCGACCTGATCAAGATCTTCCCCGGCGATGTTCTCGGTCCGAAACTTGTGAAGGGTCTTCTGGCTCCGATGCCCTGGTCGAAACTGATGGTTACCGGTGGCGTAGAACCTACAGAGGAGAACCTGAAGGGATGGTTTGCCGCCGGCGTATACTGCGTGGGCATGGGCTCGAAGCTTTTCCCGAAAGAGAAAGTGGCAGCCGCCGACTGGAAGTATGTCACCGACAAATGCGCTGAAGCACTCGCAACTATCGCGAAACTTCGCTGACGATCCACACATAATATTATAAAAGACGCGGTCGCTCTTCGGGGCGGCCGCGTTTTTCATGTCTTTTTCCGTTGGTTCAGATGCGTGTCACGGTGTCGGACAGGGGTTTGCGCGAGAAATGATTGGGGAGAGGTCCGGAGCCTTCAGCGGCATAGCCGAGGTCGAGAAGCATGAGGATTTCCTCGTTGTCGGGAAGTCCGAGCAAGCCGTGCAACCTGTCGGGGTCGAAGTTGTTGACCCAGCATGAGTCAAGGCCGGCATCGGCGGCAGCCAACATGAGATGCGTAGCCACGATAGTGGCGTCTTCAATGCCGGAGTTGCGTTTTCCTCCGGGATATGTGTATACGTTTTCCTTGTCGAAGGCCACTACCAGCACCACGGGGGCACCATAACGGCATGGGGTGCACTGATCGATACACTCATGCGAGCGGTCGGACTCCGCGACATATATGTGCTGCTCCTGCAGATTTTTTGCGGTTGGCGCGAGGCGTCCGCACTCCAAAATCTGCTGAAGAGTCTCGTTGTCGGGCACTTTCGGCCCGTATTTCTTGCAGGAATATCTGTTGCCTGCCAATTCTTTGAAATCCATAGATACTTAATTACATCGTTAGAAATAGACTGATAATTTCAGAGTGTAAATTTAATACTTTATTTTCACGAAACCAAAGAATAAGGGTGATAATTTCCGAAGTTGGCGGGGTTTCGTTTCCAAACTTGGCGTGTGCATGTTGTTTATTTTTAGTCGCTTACTGAAAATATACAGGAATTATACTATGGTTTTTTGAGGCGGAAATTTTGCTGTATTGGCTTTTGAAGTGCATATCGATACTTATCTTTGCTTTGGCTCTGATGTTTACCTCGCTTCGCTCGGGATTTGAAATGATTAATCTCAGACGCGGATCTCGGCTGCCTTCGGCATCGCCGGTGGCAAGCGCGGATGGCCGCGGATTTTTTATTTTTTCAGATGCTTGGATGGATTGACATGGTGGAGGGACGCTGCGGCTTTTGCCCATGCGTGGCAAAAGCCGCAGAATCTTGACAAGGTCATGTGGGGGCGGGGGGGTTGAGGCTTGGTGCAATCCCTCCGGGATTGATGGTGGTGGGGATTGGTTAACCGGGGGTGGCGAGCACCCCCGGTTAACAAGATGAAAGGCCTCCGGCCTTTTAAT
>JAUNFY010000043.1 GCA_030524805.1 Bacteroidales bacterium
CCCTCAAATAAACTTCAAAGGCCAACCCTCAAAAACTAAACCATTATCCCTCCCCATAAGTTTGCCCTCCCCGAAGATTTTCCCCATTTTATCCGGTGCCGCGCCGATCTCCGAGCGGCGCCCAAAACCAATAACCCCTACCCATCCGGTTCGGCGCCGATCTCCGAGCGGCGCCCCAATGCCAAACGCCCTCCCCATCCGGTACCGCGCCGATCTCCGAGCGGCGCCCCAAATAACAACGCCCCCGTAGCCCTCTTTACCACTGAGCGATGCCATAAACCCCGAAATCCCCAATCTATAAGTTCATTTTAGACACTATTTTCTTTATTATATCAAGATCGACGTTGTCTGAGTCCGACTTGTCATAGATATAGAGTAGATAAAGGTATCCGTCGCACTCCAGTGTATCAAGGGTGATTACCCTTGCTCCTCCGGACTTACCTTTTCCTTTGGACTTTATCGCCATACGCACCTTGCGATACCCCATTCCCAAATCAGTCCCTAACTGAGGATTCCGCTCCAACTCGTCCAATAGGGCCTGATAATCCTGGTTGAAACTCTTGTAACGCTTTGCCAAAGGTTTGGCGCAGCGTTTAAATTCTTCGGTCGTAATTATCTCCATCAGAACACCACATCTCTTGCTTTCGACAGTGTCATTCGGCCCTCCTTATGCGCCTTGACTTCTTCCAAAGCAGTTTTTAAATGCCGCTCGATAATCACATCATCATTGTCAATGGGCACAATTTTGAAATTGCCTACCCTTGATGTCAGCATCACCGACTGTCCATCTCTTGCCGCCTTCAGTATCTTTGACTGATTGGCGCGAAATTCTCTTGCTGTTACTACCTGCATGTCTCTATTCTTTAATATTTCTGCAAATATAACAATAAAGCACCATATTGGTACACTAATTAACATCTTTTAATATCTTCAAATATCCCCCTTTTTGTCAAAAATTGCTCATTGCGACTTGAACCTTAAAAGTATATCAAGGCTGGGTGATGGTAAATCCTGGAAATCGGAAAACCTTCCCATCATTGAGTGTAGATTAAATGAAAATCTGAGCGACACGCGAAATTTATCTGAAAAATTGTTTGCAAAATTAAAAATAAATCTATAACTTTGTGCAGGCCATCGGAATGCTTGTCATTTCCCGTGGCAGACATAGTTAACAGGGCGTTCTGAACGCTTTATCTTCGAATTTCGAAAACTTCGCAACTTTTCACCGTAGAAGATAACGCAACTAAAGGACGTCCACTCTGATGTAATCAATAGATGGCAGGAATCTTATGTGGTCCTTGCTGTCTTGGATTATATCGGCGTGGGCTTTCAGCAGTTGCTTATCCGTACGGTAATGGCAATGCGAAGGCCTCGAAATTCCGGATAAGCAGAAAGATGGCTTCACGCCTTTTTTATTAATCTAACATTATTCCCGGCAATTCCCGCAGCCAAGACTTGCTGACAATTAAAAGAAAAAAGATTAAGTTAAAACTCAGCTCAAAAGTATTTGAATTGGCATAAAGAGCACTACGTAAAGTCAATTCAGCATAGCAAAACAAAAACTTGCAGATTCATTTTTCACTACACTGTGCCAATAGAATTAAAGTTAATAGCAGACTTCTTAAATACGTTAGGCCTGGATTGTGATTAATGAATTTCATAAACTTACAAAACAAAGTAACATGAAGCATTTTCTACATCTCTTAATGCTTGTATTGCTCCCGATATCCTTAAATGCGGGGGAAATATATAGCTCAATACCAAAATCAAAATCTCCTGGAGAAATAAAGTTAGCAGTCAGCGATACAAAAAAAGCTGATATAAAAAAAGTTGGTATTAATAAGACCTCAATTCAAGGTTCAAAGAATACTCTTAAAAAATCAGCCCTCACTATATCTGATGTTTTAGGATTATATGAATTTGAGTACTATAATAACTTTGATCATCCTGAATATGGTGGCTGGCAAACATGCAATATGCAGATAGTTGCTACAGAAGAAGAAAATGTAGTGGATATCTATGGATATAAAGGAATTAAAATATCTGCTTCTATAGATTTAGATAGAAACACCATAATAATATCCAAGCAGTATGCGTTTGACGTAGCGGATGAAATGATATTTTTAACTCCATATAGATGGAATGATGATGGGCATGGATATTATGAGGTTGAGTCAATTGAAGGCACCATATCAGACAATGGTATCATATTTGATGATTATGATATTTTAGCTCTTCCTGCAAACAACGGAGGCTTTTACGGTCCATTATTTGCTTATGAATTGAACTTTAGTAAAATACCTACCTTTACATTTGATGAAAATGAGTGGGAGTGCACTGATTCAATCAAGTTTAAAGACGGTTGGTTGAAGGAAAATAGAACATATAATGTTTCATTGAAAAGAAATAAAATAAATCCCAATCGGTTATGTATTGTTAATCCCTATGGTTCGGGAACTCCCAATGAAAATGATAATGAACTCCGCACGCCTGGATATATAGTGATTGATGCAGAGGATCCCGAATGTGTTATTGTAGAGTTAATGGTATTCTCAGGTTTTAAGTATAGATATGAGGAGTCGGGTATGTATATGCATAATACAGAGGCAACCTATTTGGCAGCGGGACAATCCAAAGAAAAGATTAAATCGGATTTCAAATTGGCTAAAAAGGAAATATCTCATGTGACTGATTCTGCCACTATTATTATTCCAACATGTGTATTTGGAGATTTTTCAAATCCGGAGAGTTCCCATTATTGGCAATATTTAGGCGGCGAGAAATGCCCCATGACGGCAGAAGTCTTTCTTCCTGAAAACTTTAAATTTTACGTTAATCCCACAAATATAACACTTAATGAAAGTTCCATTAATATTGTTAAAGGTGAAACTGTTACACTCGTTGCATCTATAAATCCTGAAGACGTAACAGATGCATCTATAACATGGACATCAAGCAACCCCGAAATTGCTACAGTAGAAGATGGTAAAATATCTGCAGTCAAGGGTGGTGAATGTGATATTTTAGCAGTCACATATAATGGACTGGAAGCAAAGTGCCATGTTAAGGTTATTGTTACTCCCGAGCAAATCTCGTTTGAATCCGCTGAGGTGTCTGCTATTATCGGGGATAAGGTTACGCTCAATGCAATCCTGGCCCCTGACGACGTGACTGAGAAAGCACTGACGTGGGCGACTTCGGATGCTGAGGTGGCTACGGTGGAGAATGGTGTGGTTTCCTGTATTGGACTTGGCGAGGTCGTGATAACTGCCACTACGGTCAATGGCCTTTCCGCAGAGTGCAAGATTACGGTCAATCCAATCATGGCCGAATCCATAACTCTTGACCGGACAGAAGTTGAAGCTCAGATTGGTGAAACATTTACTCTAACCGCTACAATCAGCCCCGATGACACTACCGACAAATCTGTGACATGGTCTTCTTCCGACACCAATGTTGCATCAGTAGAGGCAGGTGTCGTAACCTGTTTCGGTGTTGGAGAAGCAGTGATAACGGCCACTACAGTCAATGGCCTCACGGCAACTTGCGCTGTGACGGTAACTCGTATACTGGTGGAATCAATCGTTATCGACCCCTCTTCGATTGAAGGAGAAAGAGGTGAGCAGATTCAACTGACGGCCACTGTCCTTCCGGAAAATGCCACAAACAAAACACTTGATTGGGGTTCAGATGATGAATTCGTAGCAAAAGTCAGCGAAACCGGTCTTGTGACGATAATGTCGGAACGAGTGACCCGTATTTATGCACGTGCAACCGACGGCAGCGGCGTTGAAGCTTCATGTGAAGTGACGGGTGTTGCCGGAGTGGATGAACTTTTCGTCGACGGTAAGCTGTGGAATGTCATAACTCCCGACGGCATACTGATACGCAAGAATGCAACGAAGGAAGATATCGAGCAACTTGCCCCGGCTCTCTACATCCTCACAGACGGCAAGCGGACAGTGAAACTGGTCAAGAACTAAGGCTAAATAACCAAGATTAAAACTGATAAAAGCAGCGAGGGAGCGGTGGAAGCCGCTCCCTCGTGGTGTTGTAGTGGTGTTGTCGTCGGGTCAGTGGAGTTTTGCGGAAGCTTCAGCTATGCGGCGCATCGCTTCGCGGATTTTGTCGTCGGAGGTGGCGTAGCTCAGGCGCATATAGCCTGGAGCGCCGAAAGCGGCTCCGTCTACGCATGCCACGTGTGCCTCCTCAAGCAGATACATCGTGTAGTCGCCGCTGCTCTCTATCTTCTTGCCTTCCGGAGTGGTCTTGCCTACGTAGGCGCTCACTTCAGGGAAGAGATAGAAAGCACCCTCCGGGCAGTTTACGATCCATCCCGGTATTTCCTTGGCAAGCGCCACGATGAGATCGCGTCTGCGCTGGAACGCCTCGCGCATGTTCTGGCGGAACTCCTGAGGGCCGTTGAGCGCGGCCTCGGCTGCCTTCTGCGCTATGGATGAAGGGCCGGAGGTGTACTGTCCCTGCAGTTTGGCCACAGCCTTTGCCACCTCGATGGGGGCGGCCAGGTAACCGATGCGCCAGCCCGTCATGGCGTAAGCCTTCGACACGCCGTTGATGACCACTGTCTGGGCAAACACCTCGGGGCATTCGGCGATGCTGTGCACTCTGCCCGGAAGGAAATTGATATGCTCGTAGATGTCATCGGCCAGAATCACTATCTCCGGATGGAGCGCAAGCACAGCCGCCAGCCCCTTGAGTTCCTCCTCGCTGTATACGCTGCCCGTCGGGTTCGACGGATTGTTGAGGATTATCATGCGGGTCTTGGGAGTGATGGCTGCCTCAAGCTGAGCCGGAGTGATCTTGAAATCCTGATCCACGCCTGCCCATACGTCTACTACCTTTCCTTCGGCCAGACGCACCATCTCCACGTAGCTCACCCACGCCGGCATCGGGATGATCACCTCGTCGCCCGGATTGATGAGCGAGAGCACGGCGTTGCAGAGTTCCTGCTTCGCGCCATTGCCCACCACTATCTGGGCCGGAGTGTATGCCAGGCCGTTCTCGCGCTGCAGTTTGCCGGCAATGGCCTCGCGGGTGGAGAGGTAGCCGGCTGCCGGGCTGTATTTTGAATAGTTCTCGTCAATGGCTTTCTTCGCGGCCTCCTTCACGAAGTCGGGGGTGTTGAAGTCGGGTTCGCCTACGCTCATTGTGATGACATCGATGCCCTGCGCACGCAGTTCGGCGCTCTTCTGGGTCATGGCCATGGTTGCGCTTTGGGCCATGGCGTTTATTCTGTCAGAAATTCGTATCATTTATATAGAAGTTGTTTGGTTTTTTACTTGGCTGCGGCTCAGGCCAGTTCCGCCTCTATGGCGTGAAGGAGCCGGGCGAGGGCCGGGTTTTTGTCGATGCATTCCTTGAGGAACTGATGTGGCGGCAACTGCTTTATCACGTCGCGCGAAGGATCGATCTCCACTTTCAGCGTGATGAAGTCGTTGCGAAGGTTTTTTCTCAGAAACGCCATCAGCTCCACCTTCGACGTCTCGAAAGCCTGCACATCGGCCGGATGCCCCACGAGGGCTATGAACTCTTCAGGAGCGTTCTGGCGCACCTCGCTGTTGCGCATGGCCGTGGTGAGAAGCTGATGGTCGGTATGCGTCAGCTGGAATTGGCTCCATGCCTGCATGAACGTGTCGACCACTACGCTCTCGCGGTGCTGCTTCTGCTGCTCTTCGTATTGCGCCACTTTCTGGCTCACCTCGTCATCGTTGAGCCGGAATCCGGAGCCGGCCTTCCTGATCACCCGGCGCTGCCCGGAGGCCGGAGCAGGGCCCGGTGCGGCCGGTTGCCGTTCTTCCGGATTCTGAGGCGGGGTTAGGGGAGCCTGCGGAGCCGGGGCGGCCTGGGGTGTGGACTGCGAGGTGGTCCGCGCGGTCAGCGGTTGCTGTGCCGGTCGGGCCGAGGCGGTGATGTCGCCGAGCGGGAACTCACAGTCCACCAAGTCAAAAGGGGGCGTTGCCGGTTTTAGAAGCTGACCGAGGCGTATTAGCACCAGTTCCACGAGAAACTGCTTGTTGGTCGCCGTGCGGTATTGCACGTCGGCATCGTTTATCACCTTCATGGCGGCGTAATACCACTGTATAGGGAGCGTCTTCGCCTGGCTGGAATATTGCTCCGCCACATCTTTCGACGTCTCGAGCATGTCCTGCGTCCGCGGATCGGCTGCCACCATCAGGTTCCTCACGTGGTCGGCGAGGCCGTTGAGGAAGAAGAGGGAGTCGAAACCTTTGGCGCGCACGTCGCGGTAGATGAGCAGCGACGCCGGTATGTCGCCTGCACGGAACGTATCCACGAGCCGGAAATAATATTCATAGTCGAGCACATTGAGGTTGTCGATAGCCGACTGATACGTGATGTTGCCGTGCGATGAAGCCGCCACCTGGTCGAATATGGAGAGCGCGTCGCGCATGGCGCCGTCGGCCTTGCGGGCTATCACGTCAAGTCCCTTCGGGTCGGTGGTGATTCCCTCCTGGCTTCCGATGTATTGCATCTGCTCCACCATGTCTTCTATCGTGATGCGCCTGAAGTCGTAGGTCTGGCATCGGCTCAGGATCGTGGGGAGCACTTTGTGCTTTTCGGTGGTGGCGAGTATGAAGATCACGTAGGAGGGGGGTTCTTCAAGGGTCTTCAGGAAAGCGTTGAAGGCGGCAGTCGAGAGCATGTGTACCTCGTCGATGATAAACACACGGTATTTGCCGTTTTGCGGCGGGGTCTGCACCTGGTCGTTGATGTCGCGGATGTCGTCCACTCCGTTGTTGGAAGCGGCGTCCAGCTCCACCACATTCATCGAGTTGCCGCGTTCGATGGCTTTGCAGTTCTCGCATTCGCAGCAAGCCTCCCCGTCGGCTGTGGGGTTGAGGCAGTTGATTGTTTTGGCGAAAATGCGGGCGCAGGAGGTCTTGCCTACTCCTCGCGGGCCGCAGAAGAGATACGCCTGCGCGAGGCGGTCGGATGCTATGGCATTCTTCAGCGTCGACGTCAGGGCTTTCTGCCCCACAACGCTCCGGAATGTCGCCGGCCTGTATTTTCGTGCACTGACTATATATTTTTCCATGACGCAAATTTAATAAAAATATTTAAGTTGAGCAAACCCCTCCGGAGGTTATGTTTCGCTAAAGCAGAGGCGAAGTGGAGGCGGCCTTTTCCGGCGCCGCCGCCCGGTCCCCCTCCCGGCAGTCAGTAGCGCCTTCAATCAAGACCATTTCTGAACGACTGCGCAAGGAACTACCCGGACTGAGGAGCTTTTCCGAGACAAGCTTCAAGAATATGCGACAATTTTATGAACAGTGGGATCCGGTGATTTCCAATTCGACCGCCGTGGCGGCCGAATTACAAAGAATCAAATCGACAATCACGGTTGACGAAATTGATACGATGTCGTTGCTACCGGTTAAATCGTCTGCCATGGTTGACGATTTGGAATTGTTCCTCAATCTGAGCTTCAGTCATCACATAATAATCTTGAATGGCGAAAAAGATGCCGGCAAGCGATCTCTCACGACTTCTTCCCGATTTGCTCTTCTTCAACCGCGAGTTGAATTGTCTTGTAGTCGTGGAACTGAAAACCGGCGATTTCAAGACCAGCTATCTCGCCCAACTGATGACTTATCTGCGTATTCTCGATGATAAGGTAAAGAAGCCACATGAGAATCCATCAATCGGCATCGTGCTGTGCAAGACCGCCGACAAAGACTTCGTGGAATATGTAATCCAGGACTACGCCAAGCCGATGGGCGTAGCCACCTACCGCATGAACTCCGACATGCCGGAGAAACTCCGTGAAGCATTGCCGGATGTGGAAGACCTGAAAAAATTGCTGTAAACATGCAGTAGCAACGAAATCTGATAGAAAATTTCAATGCTGTTTGAACATACTACTTGTGGCGTTGCCGGTGTTGTCCCGAAAACCCTTCACAATGTAGAGTATCTTGCCTTCTACCGGCTTGCTTGAACTTAAGTACATATCAGTTGAATACTACAATATAGTATAAAATATAGTATAATGTTACAAAATAAATTTGTGTATCCCAATCCGGCATGCGGAAGCGCCCTCATGGGGCTCCGAACAGGGGCTGAAATGTTAAATTTTAGGATTTATTGATAATTTTTATAATTTTTACGCTGAAATATTTTGTCGTTTGAAAAATTGGTATTAACTTTGCACCGTTTTTGATAGCAAAACATGTTTTATTATTTTAAATCTTAAGAAAATGAAGAAAATCGTTCTCGCTCTCGCTGTTGTATTCAGCGTAGCACTTGTTTCTTGCGGAAACAAGACTCAGGAAGCAGTTGATTCTGACACAGTAGCAGAAGTTGCAGTTGAAGAAGTTGTTGTTGAAGACACTCTCGGCGACACTGTTGCAGCTGACACTGTAGTAGCTGCTGAAGTAGCTGAAGTTCCCGCTAACTAATCAACGGAGACTGAGCGCGTATCTCATACATGAGACACGACACACACAATCGGTGCATTCCCATGGGGGTCTGCACCGATTTGCTCTATATATGCGTGTGCCCGTCTCGTTATTGATCATCTAAGTTTAGACAACTTCAATAAGACTATGATAGACTGGATATACAATATCAACAATGTGATTTTTGATCTTGGGGGAGTGGTTGTCGACCTCGACAGAGACCGTGCCGTAAGGGCTCTCGAGAAGCTCGGACTTAAGGATGCCGACGAAATGCTCGGACTCTACGGGCAGCAGGAGCCTTTTTTCGGGCTGGAGACCGGTGAACGATCCACTGCCGAATTCTTCGACCTGCTCCGTGCAAGAATGAACCCCGGCGTCACCGACAGGCAGATCACTGAGGCATTCAACGAGTTTCTGGTCGACATCCCGGCGAAAAGGCTTACGATGCTCCGCCGCATGAGGATGGCCGGATTCCGCATTTTTGTGTTGAGCAATACCAATCCCGTGATGTTCCACACATGGATCGACCGCGCCTTCCGTCAGGAAGGAGGCACTATCAACGACTATTTCGACGGAGTAGTGGTCTCGTTTGAGGAATTGATGTGCAAGCCCGACGTGGCAATCTTCCAGACCCTCATGCGCCGCTACGGCCTCAACCCCGCGGAGACGCTCATGCTCGACGATTCGGAAAAGAATTGTCGTGCTGCTGCTGAAGCGGGGGCGCACGCATTGCGCATAGGCGCCACTGAAAGCGACGACATGTTGGCAGTGTGCGCCGCTTTGCTCGAATCGAAAGGTGTGAGTTGAATAAGCGGTAAGAGATGGGAAGAGCTGTGACAATAGGCACATTCGACGGCGTTCACCGCGGCCACAGGCTTGTGCTCGGCAAACTTAAGGAGGTGGCCGCTGCGAGAGGCTTGCAGCCTATGGCCATGACTTTCGACCGTCATCCCCTCGAGCTGGTGTGCCCGCAGAAAGCCCCCGGCAACCTGCTCACCACTGCCCGGAAAGAGCAGTTGCTGAGTGAGGAAGGCGTAGCCCCGCTTGTGCTTACTTTCAATGAGCAGCTGCGCGGCATGCGCGCCTACGAATGGCTCGGGCTGATAAAGCGCAGATACGGCGTCGAAGCGCTCGTTGTGGGCTACGACAACACTTTCGGGAGCGACGGCATCTATCTCAGCCTCGCCGACCTGAAGGCTATGGGCGACACCATCGGCATCGAGGTGATCGAGGCGCCGGAGGAGGCGGGAGTGAGCAGCAGCCGCATACGCAAGGCCATAAAGAGCGGCGACATCGCCTTGGCGCGCGATCTCCTTGGGCGTTTGCCCGAATTGGAAGGCACCGTCATTGCGGGCTATCATGTCGGCAGCGACATCGGCTTCCCTACTGCCAATCTGCAGCCCGGAAGGGGACTCGTGGTCCCGGCTCCCGGTGTCTATGCCGCCAGGGCCTGCATTGCCGACGGGGAGGAATGCTGGCCCGCTATGGTCAACATAGGAACGCGCCCAACTTTCGAGGGCACCGACAAGGAGTCGCATCACCCTTCGATAGAAGCGCATCTGATAGGTTTCGGCGGCGATCTCTACGGCAGGCGCCTGCGCCTCGAGTTTGCCGCAAGGCTGAGAGACGAACGGAAATTTGAATCGGTTGAGGCCCTTAAGGCTCAGCTGGAAGAAGATAAGAAAAATGCTATCGCGGAAGTGCGATAGCATTTTTCTTATAAGATTGTTTCCTGTCAGCGGCGTGATCAGTTGGCCGGAGCTTCGGCGGGGGCAGCGGCGGGAGCGGCTGCAGGAGCAGCTGCAGGAGCGTTGGCGGGAGCAGGTGCCGGAGCTGTAGTGGCAGCGGGGGCCGGAGAGATGCTCGAGCGGGTCACGGGTGCCTTGATGGCGAAAGATGCGCAGATGCTGAGCACGCAGATGAAGATAGCGAGGCTCCAGGTGGCTTTCTCGATAAAATCTGTGGTCTTGCGGTAGCCCATATACTGGTTGCCCTGGCTATAGTCGGAAGCCAGACCGCCACCTTTCGATTTCTGGATAAGTACAGCGCCGATCAGCAGCAAAGCCGCGATCACGATAAGGATGCACAAAAAGATATACATGTTTCAAATTTATTTTTAGTATGCGTGCGGCTGCCCGGGGCAGTCGCGGCAAGGTGTTAATATTCACTGACGGCAACCCTGAATATAGATGATTTTCTTCAGGAATCGTATTTGGTCTGCAAAGTAAATACTTTTTTCCGGATTATTCAAACTTATTTGGGTAATAATTTCAAGAGCACGCGAATAATTGCCGTTTTTTATCATAATTTTGGCAAAACTCTCGGTCAGGGAGGGCATTTCGGGCTCTTTGCGTTCCTTTTTCGGTTTGCCTCTCTGCGACGGCACTTTATCCAGAAAAGCGTCGATCGCGCCCAGCGTGGCGTCGTCGGCGGGGGCGGAGTCGGGAGCCGGCGATTGCTCCTCGAGCATCGCGGCGTAGTCGATGGCGGGCGCCACTGCCACTATGGGCACTTCCGGCATCACGGGCGTTTCCGGCATCTCCGGCGCTTCTTCGGCAGGCGCGGCGGCCGGAGCCGCCGGTGGCTGTGGACCTGACGTTGCGGCGCCTGGCGACCCGAATTTCCGCAGGAACGAGTCGATGGTGTCTTCCGTGGAGAGCACCGGCATGTCCGATGTGCCGTAAAAGTCGGTGAAGTCGGCCGAGGCATCTCCCAAGATGGCGTAGAGGGCATCGGGGTCGCCGATGTTGGCCGCGATGCGGCGGCGGTGCTGCCTGAGTTTCTCAGGGTCTTTCTCCGTGTTGAGCGCCTCGATGTCGGGGATTATGTAGTAGGGTGTCTGCATCTTTCGGGTGGCGTTTGTTGTGGAAATCTTACCAGTTGCCGAGGGTGGCGTTGAAAATCAGGTCTACAAGCTCGTCGCATATCTCCTCGCAGAGGCCGTCCTGCACGTCGGTGAGCATCAGCGAACTGTCAAATTGCCGGTATGCCGAGAACGACTGGTCAAGGTCGTTTGCCGGATTGATATGGTCGGTATATTTCACTTTGACCGTGATCGTGAGCCTCGTCTCGGTGGCGTAGGCATCCGTGCCTACCGACTGTGGAGTGAGCGAGTAGCCCGTGATTTCGCCGCTCATCTCGAGGTCGGAGTTTCCGCTCACCTCCTGCAGGCGGGTCTGCCGGGTGATGGTGTTGAGCAGTTTGTTTTCGAATGTCTGCTGCAGCGGAGCATACACGAGGGCCGCGCGTATCGGGAATTCCGACACGCGGATGGTCTTGTAGATATCGTAGTTGAGGGCGGAGCCGTTGAATTTGTAGCTTATGGTGCATCCCGAGAGCAGGATGAGCAAAGCTGTGAAAAGCGTGAAAATGTGCAGACTGCGGTTCATAGGTAGATGTAATCAAGAGATGCCAAGTTCCTGCATTTTGCGGTAGAGTGTGCGCAGCGAGATCTGAAGTTCCTCGGCGGCGGCTTTCTTGTTACCGTCATGCCGGGCGAGGGTGTCTTCTATCACGCGGCGTTCCGAGTCGTCGAGCGGGTTGCCGGTGGAGAGCTTGTCGGGAGGTGCCATCAGGGCCCTCACGTCGGAGCAGGGGGTGTCCTTCACCTGCAGGTCTCCGTTGATGCGGCTCCGCAGCTCGGCCAGGTCCTCGCGCATGGCGAAGAGCATTTGCCACAGCATCTTGCGTTCCGCCTGATAGGAGTCGTCGGCCGGCGGGGCTATCATGGGGGTGGCGTCGGAGTCGTGGCTGATGGGAAGCGACTCGAGCATCATGCTCCGCGTGATTTCCCGTCCCGCCTCAAACAGCGAGAGCTGGTCGATCACGTTTTTCAACTGCCTGACATTGCCGGGCCAGTTGTAGAGCATCATGGTGCGACGCGCGTCCTCGCCGAAGGTGATCGGACGCGTCATGTATTTTTCAGAAAAATCGGCTGCGAACTTTCTTGCGAGAAGCACCACGTCTTCGCCGCGGTCATGGAGCGGCGGGACGTTGATGACCACGGTCGACAGTCGATAATATAGGTCTTCGCGGAATCGGCCGTCGGCCACTGCCTTGATGAGGTCTACATTCGTGGCTGCCACCACGCGGATGTCGGTGGTCTGCACCGTCGAGCTGCCCACCTTCAGAAACTCTCCCGACTCCAGCACGCGCAGCAGGCGCGCCTGGGTGGTGAGCGGAAGTTCGGCCACCTCGTCGAGGAAAATGGTGCCTCCGTCGGCCTCTTCGAAATAGCCCTTGCGCGATGCGAGCGCGCCCGTGAAGGAGCCTTTCTCATGGCCGAACAGTTCGCTGTCGATGGTGCCTTCAGGTATGGCGCCGCAGTTGACAGCGATGAATTTCTTGTGCTTACGGGCGCCAAACTGATGTATGATCTTCGGGAAGAACTCCTTGCCGGCTCCGGAAGGCCCGGTGACGAGCACCGACAAGTCAATCGGGGCCACCGCAAGCGCACGCTTGATGGCCTCGATCAGAGCAGGGGAATCGCCGATGATCGACAATCGCTGCTTCACCCGGACTATCTCTTCCGGGATATCAGTCCGGGCTGATTTCATTTGCAGCCGCAGTTGTCGCCGTCGTGGGAGCAGCCGCAGTTGTCGCCGCAGCCGCAGTTGCTGTCGGAGTGTCCGCCGCAGCCGCAGTCGTCGCCGCAGCCGCAGCTGTCGTCGGAATGCTTGCCGCAACCGCAGCCTCCGCAGCCGTGGTGCGGGTGCAGCTCTTCTTCGGTGGCATCCCTTACCTCAACCACCTCTCCGGCAAATTCCACTGTCTTTCCGGCAAAGGGATGGTTGAAATCCATCTCCACATATTCGGGAGTGACTTTCTTCACCATGCCGCTGATGATGTCGCCTGTGTTGGTCATCATGTCGAGCACGCCCCCTTCCTTCACTTCCACGGCCATCTTGCCGTCGCGCATGAAGGCTTCCACGGGCACCTGCTGCACGTAGTCGTCCATTCTCGGGCCGAATGCCACTTCGGGAGGAAGTGTCACACCAAACCGGTCGCCGGCCGAGAGTCCCTTGAGGGTGGCTATCAGGCCGGGAATCACATCGCGGCTCGCGCCATACACCATGGTGTCGGGTGCTTCCTTCTTGGCTTCAAAAAGCACTTTGCCTGTCTCGGCATCCTTCACTGTATAGATGAACGCCACGAATTTGCCGTCCTGTATCGTATTTTTATTATCCATGATAATTCTGTTTTGTATTCATTTGAAAGCCGCGGCAGTGTTGCCGGGCTGTATGATTGTTTTTTTAATTCTTGGTTCTTTTCAAATATGTCATTCCGCGTTATTCCCGGATATGTCATTCCGCCGGAATGTCGTCAGGGTCGAGGGCCGGGGTGTCGTCAGGGTCACTGGCCGGCTCACCGACCGGTTCGCCCGTGGTGTCATCCTCTTCCTCCTCCGTCTCTTCGGGATGCTTCAGCTCATATTGCCTGTGCACCTGCCTCACGTCGAAATAGAAGCCCTTCTGCACTTTGTCGCGCAGACGCCGCGCGGTGTCTTCCTCCGGTTGTACAACAATATAATCGAATCCCGGTTCAATCAGGTTGGCGTCTACGGCCTGATATCCCATCAGCTGCACCATGTCGTATTCATGTGCGGGATAGATCACAAACCAGGCATTTTCCTGATCCTCGCCCGTGCCGGTGCTCTTGATGGCGCCGAGAAGGTGTTCGAGCCGGTATTCCCATATTTTGGCGCTCATGTCTTTACGACGCTCCTTCAGCACATGCACCAGAAACGACATCTGCCGCAGGTCGAAAGGATTGTCGCGTAGCGTGAGCTCGGCATATTTGCGTATGGTGTCGATTTCCTCCTTCGTGTGTGATGATTTGCTGCGGTAGCTGTCGGTGATGGCGGAATAGGGCGATTCCCGGTAGGGGTCATAGTCTTCCTGAAACATGTATCCGAGATACAGGTATCTGAATTCCTCGGCGGTCATCGTGGTGTCGTTGCGCTGGAATTTCTTCATCAGGTTCGGGAAATACATCTTGTTGGCCGGATCGAGTGTGGCGGTCCGGATAAGGTCAAGGTCAGGCTTCTCCACAGTCACCTTCCTCTTCGAGGAGCTTTTGGCCGATTTCATCTCCGGGCCCGTCGAGTCCGGATTTACGTCTTTGGCGGTCAGCGCCCAGTTGCCGCTGCTTCTCGAGGAGGTGCGCTTCTTTGAGCGTTTCTTCCTGCTCGTGGCAGTGGTCTTGGCCTTCGACCTCGTCTTTTTGCGGGCCGCATCCGCATTGTAAGGCATTGCAATGCAGAAGAAGAATGTGATGAGCAGGGTCCACACCAGCGATTGCCGGAAGCGCGAGGCCGAGCTGTGTGCTATGTGTCGATTACTATACATGATTGCAGATAAGACGGATTGTTCCTATTTCATAACGGAATCTGCGTCCGTTTTATTGCCCGCGGCCTCTGCCGGCTCTTTCGGTCGGGAAATCTCGGGATACTCTATGCGGGAGTGATAGATGGTGGCGAGTCGCTTCTTGAAGGTCTCCTTGATGGTGTTCACATCGCGGAAGTTGATCGGCGAGTCGCTGTAGAGGCCGTCGGCCATCTGGGAGTCGATGATTTTGTCTACGAGCGCGTCGATCGAGGCCTGGCTGTAGTCTTTGAGCGACCGCGACGCCGCTTCCACCGCATCGGCCATCATTACTATCGTCGTCTCCTTGCTGCGCGGATTCGGACCCGGATACTCATAGTCTTTCCTGTTGACCACTCCGTCGGGGCTTTCGTTGATGGCGGTGTTGTAGAAGTATTTCGTCACTCCCTTGCCGTGATGCTCCGTGATGAAGTTCTTTATCACCTGAGGAATCTTGGCACGGCTCGCGATGGCGAGTCCATCGGTCACGTGGCTTATGATTTTCCGGGCGCTCGTGGCCGGGTCGAGGCCGGCATGCGGGTTCACTCCATGCTGGTTTTCAGTGAAGAATATGGGCGATTCGCTCTTGCCTATGTCGTGATAGAGGGCGCCCGTACGGGTCAGCGTCGTGTTGGCGCCTATGGCCCGGGCCGCCTCAGCTGCAAGGGTCGACACCTGCATCGAGTGCTGGAATGTGCCGGGCGATACCTCGGCAAGGTTGCGCAGAAGAGGATTGTTGATGTCGCTCAGTTCCACAAGGGTCACCATCGAGGTGAAGCCAAACAGTCGCTCCACCACCAGGATGAGCAGATAGGCGAAGGAGAGCAGGATGCTGTTGATGGCAAACACGCCTACTATCCGCCATGTCATTCCGGCCAGTGAGCCTTCATAGAGTGTCTGAACCGTGACGTAGCACACTACGTAGAGGACAAACGAGATCACGGCCGTGTTCAGCAGCTGGCTCCGCCGCGTGAGATGGTAGATGCTGAAGGTGGCGCAGACGCCTACCGCAAACTGCACCACGGCAAACTGGAACTGGAACGGCGCCGCAAGGGCCGTGAGGAAAACGCAGATGGTGTGGGCGAAGATTGCTGTCCGCGAGTCCATGAAGACAGATATGATGATCGGAACTCCCGCAAACGGCACCAGATACAGACCGAGGCTGAAGACGTCGGCGGCTCCGATCGCCACTACCACGAAAAACGTGATGAGCGAGACGATGAACAGCATCTTCTTCGCATCGGCGAAAATCTCCTTCCGGAAAAAGGCAAGGAAGAGATAGAGGAGGGCAAACATCATCAGGATGTAGAGTGCCTGCGCCGAGATGAAAAACCGGTGGGAGATCTGTTCCGACTGTGTCTTCTCAAGCGCCTCCAGATAATTGTTGAGGTTGGTGAAGATCTGGGCGTTGATGATGTCGCCGCGGTCTACGATGCGCTGCCCCTTCTTGATCACTCCCAGGGCGGAGTTGACGTTGAGATATTCCTGGTCGCGGAATCTTGAGTCGGCCACTGAGTCGATCACGATGTTGGGCACAAGGCTGGCGCTCAGCGCCTTCGCCACGTCGGGGCTCAGGCGCGCGTCTTCATGCAGCGGGGCATGGGCCGCCACGTAGGCCGAGTCTATCATCTTGTAGGCATGGCTCAGCGACAGCATCCCGGAGGCGTCGATCACGTTGACGGCGTTGGCGTCGTCGGAAGAGTCGCTTATCCTCAGCTGCGGCGACGAGAAGGAGTGGATCTTGTCGTATAGTTCCGTGTCGATCACACCGCGTTTGTAGACTTCGGCAAGTTTGGCCGACAGGAAGGCCACTTCCTTGTTGTCGGCATAGTTGCTGCATATCTTGGCAAACCGGTCGATGCTGCGGCCGGAGACGCCCGCATCGCGCACCACAAACGGTATGAACGCGGCGTCGATGCTGTCGCGCATCTGTCGCGCCGACACCGAGTCGCGCATGATGGGTATGTCGAACTCGGCCGTCAGCAGCGGGTAGCGCCACGGCTGGTTGAGCTCGAAGCTGAAGTTCTGGTGGTCGCTACGCATCATCAGCAGCAGTATCACTACCGAGGCAGCGAGTGCCGCGCCATACTTTATGATAAAGTTTCTTGAAAAATTCATTTATTCCGGTTTTGAATTGAAATTGTCTTGGAGTCGCGGGTCCGGGCTCTCCGGGTGGGGTGCCCCCGCAGGGCTTTCGGCGAGCCGCGTCTTTATTATGTTGCGGGCATGCGCCGTGACGCACCATGCGAGCCATTTCTCATCCGGTGCGGCGCATCTCACGGTGATGATTTCCACCAGGTCGCCGCTTTCGAGCACATGGTCGGGATTGAAGAGCCGGCGGTTGATTTTGCCTCCTATGCAGTGGTTGCCGGTGTCGTCGTCTATGGCGTAGGCCAGGTCGAGCACGGTGGCTCCCGTAGGCAGGCCTATCAGGTCGCCGGCGGCCGTGAAGACGTATATCTGCTTCGCGAGTATGTTGAATCTCAGCGTGTCGAGGAAGTCAATGGCGTCAGGTTCGGGATCGGCAAGGATTTCCTTCACCTCGTTCACGAGTTTGTCGAGGTTTTCCGTGTCGGTGTGCACCCCGTCCTTATATTTCCAGTGGGCCGCGTAGCCCAGTTCCGCGATGTCGTCCATCTTGCGGCTTCTTATCTGCACCTCGGTCCAGACGCCGTCTTTCCCCTTCAGGGTCAGATGCAGGGCGCGGTATCCGTTGTCTTTCGGTGTGTGCAGCCAGTCGCGGGTGCGGTCCGGGTGGATGGTGAAGTCGTTGGCGAGAATCCGGCCTATCTTGCGCGCCATTTCCTCCTCCTTCGAGTCGTCGTCGTTCTCGAAGATGATGCGGATGGCGTAGATGTCGTAGATTTCCTCGAAGGGGATGTTCTTCTTGGTCATCTTCCTGAAGATGGAGTAGGCGCTTTTCACCCGCCCTTTTATCTCGTAGACGAAGCCTTCCTCATCGAGTTTTCTCTTGAGCGGAGCGATGAAGTCGCGCATCTTTTTCGAGCGGCGGGTCTCGGTCTGCTCCAGCTTACGGCATATCATGTCGAAGGCTGTGGGGTTTTCGGTGCGGAAGGCGAGGTTCTCGAATTCGCTTTTGAGGGCGAAAAGCCCGAGGCGCTCGGCGAGGGGCGCATATACGTAGAGCGATTCCCGTGCCACTCTGTGGCGGCGGCTTTCGCGTTGGGTGCGTATGTTGCGGAGGTTGTGGAGCCGGTCGGCCATCTTCACCAGTATCACCCTCACGTCGGTGCTCATCGACATCATCATGTCGCGCAGTTTGAGGGCCTGTGTCTCCACGGCGTGGCCGAAGATGCCGCCGCTCAGTTTGTTGATGCCCTCCACTATCGAGGCCACCTGCAGGCCGAAGTTGGCGTATATGTCGTCGATCGTCATGTCGGAGTGCTGCACTATGTCGTGAAGAAGCGCGCAGACGATGGTGGTCGATCCGAGTCCGAGCTCCCTGCTGCAGATGAGTGCCACCGAGAGCGGATGGAGTATGTAGGGCGAGCCGTCGTTGCGGCGCCCTCCCTTGTGGGCGGCTCTCGCAAAACGGTAGGCATGTGCGATTTTCTCAACCTTACGCCGGTGGTTGCTGCTCATGTACGATTTCATGAGTGCGTCGTAGACGAGGTTGATTTTCGCCTCCTCTTCGGGGCTGAATGCTCCGGTGCTGGTCTCACCCATACTGTTGTTCATAGACTCTGGATCATTAAATAGTGATGGAAGGGTGTCTTAAACTGAAAAAAAAGGGAAGGCCGCAGCAGCGAACTTCCCTTTCATAAAATAAGCAGATATGTTTTATTATTTTATGGGGTCAGATAGGTATTGAATTCAGAATTCCGGATGTTGCAGGATTCTGTCAGCATTCTTCAGTCTTCATTCAAGATTATAGACGGGCCTTTTCGCGTTCGATATAAGAGTCAACTGAAAGACCATTGCCGAATGAGAATTCGGGATAGTCGTTTTTGATATCCTCATAGCATTTGAGGGCATCTGAATATTTCTTCTGCGAGTCGTAGACCACTGCGAGCTTGAGGAGTGCGCGCGGAGCGATCTGCGGGTTGCCCTTTCCGTCTTTGACAGCCTGGCGGAAAGCTTTGATGGCATCGTCGAGCTTGTTGGCGTTCACGTAGCAGTCGCCGAGAAGGATTTTGGCGTTGGCCTCCATCACGTCGTCGTCGCTGCTGAACTTCTCGAGATATTTGGCTGCTTCAGCATATTTGCCCGATTCGAAGAGGGTCTCGGCGGCGCTCAGCGAGGCGAGGTTGCCTGCGGTCGTGCCGCTGAATTCGTCGGCCACTTTCTTATACTGGGCGCCCGCTACGGAGTCGTTGCCCATCGCGTTGAGCTCAACCTTGTTGTAGGCTTCCATCGCTTTGTTGTTGCGGGGAATGCGGTAGAGGTAGAGATATGCGAACGTAACGGCTGCCACGAGGATGATGCCGGCCAGGGCCACGCCCATTGCCTTCTTGTTGGTCTCTACGGAGCGGCCGAAATCGGTGAGCCTATTGTTTAATTGTTCCAGAGAGTCTGTCTGCTCCGGAGTATTATTGCTTGATGCCATTTTTATTATATGTTTCTTTTTCAGTACAATAATGATGAGTCCGGGCTGAATGCCGTGCATTGCCCCCTCATTTGAGTCGCAAAGTTAATAAAAAAAACATTGCCGTGCAAATAAAACCTCAACTTTTATGGGCCGATGTGGAATAAATTTGTTAATTTTGCAAAAACAAACCAACTGTCATGTTACGAAAGAAATTCATCATGCTCGCCGCGGCCCTCATCGTCGTGGCCCTGAGCACGGCCGCGGAGTATATCGTCCATCCGTGGCAAGGTAAGAAAGTGGCCTATTTCGGCGATTCCATCACTGATCCGCGCAACAAGGCGGCCGACTCCAAATATTGGAGTTGCCTCGAGGAGTGGCTCGGCATCACCCCCTACGTTTATGCGAAGAGCGGACGCATGTGGGACGACATTCCACGCCAGATGAGTCTCCTTAAGGAGGAGCATGGCGACGACTTCGACGCCATCCTTATTTTCATGGGCACCAACGACTACAACAACGCCGTGCCACTCGGCAGGTGGTATGAGGAAAAGATGGACACCGTCACCTACGGACATCAGTATCAGAAACGTACCGAAGACCGCATGCGCCGCGTTCCGAGCATGGACAAGGACACCTACCGCGGACGCATCAACATCGCTCTCGACTCGCTCAAACGCACATGGCCCGGCAAGCAGATAGTGCTCCTCACCCCCATCCACCGCAGCGGCTTCTACGCCAACGACAAGAACTGGCAGGTGCCGGAAGATTACGCCAACCGTTGCGGTGAGTATCTCGACGCCTACGTCGAGGCCGTGAGGGAGGCCGGTAAGGTTTGGGCGGTCCCGGTGATTGACTTGAATTCACTCTGCGGCCTGTATCCTCTTATGGACGGATATGCCGGATATTTCCACAATGCCGCCTCCGACCGTCTGCACCCCAACAATGCCGGACACGAGCGCATGGCCCGCACGCTCTATTATCAGTTGCTGGCGTTGCCCTGCACTTTCTGATCCGTCGCTTTCCCTGATTCCGCCAATCCCGTCCCTCTGCCGGTTCCGCGCCTCCGCTGCTCGCGCCCCTCTGTAGGTTCTGCCCTTCGGTACGCTTCGGCACCTGTCAGCCCTTTGCGTTGGCGAGCACGCGGTCCATGGCGGTGGCCGTCAGTTCATGGGTGTTGAAAGCCGTGAGCCTGATGTAGCCTTCACCCTCCGTTCCGAAACCGCTGCCCGGCGTGCAACTTATGTGCAGGTCGGAGAGGAAATGGTCGAAAAGTGCCCATGAGTCGCTGAAAAGTGGCGATTTGGCCCAGATGTAGGGGGAGTCGACTCCGCCCGTGGTCTCGAACCCTGCTTTAGCCATCGCCGTGCGAATGCGGGCGGCATTCTTCATGTAGTAATCCACGTTGGCCGCCACCTGCGCCTTCCCTTCGGGAGTGTAGAGGGCGGCCGCTCCACGCTGTATTATGTACGACGCGCCGTTGAATTTGGTGGTCTGGCGGCGCAGCCACAGTTTGCGCAGCGGGCGGCGCGATCCGTCGGCGTCGACACCTTCAATGTCGCGGGGCACCACCGTGTAGCCGCACCGCAGCCCCGTGAAGCCCGCCGTCTTCGAGAAGCTGCGCACCTCGATGGCGCAACGCCGGGCCCCTTCCAGTTCGTAGATGCTCCTCACGGTGTCGGTCGACGCCACGTAGGCGCAGTACGCCGAGTCGAAGATGATGATGGCATCATGGCTCAGCGCGTAGTCTATCCATTGGCGCAGCTGAGCTTTCGTGAGCGCCGCCCCGGTAGGGTTGGCCGGGCTGCAGAGGAATATCACGTCGGCATGTGCATCGGGAGGAAGGGGATTGAAGCCGTTCTCGGGAAGACAATCGAGATATACAAGCCGGCTCCACCGCCCGTCGCGCTCCGTGCCTCCGCGACCTCCCATCACGTTGGCATCGGCATACACCGGATAGCCGGGATCGGGGATAGCCACTATGCAAGAGTCGGAATAGATGTCGCCAAGATTCCCGAGGTCGCTTTTTGCGCCGTCGCTGATGAAGATTTCGTCGGGTGAGATGTCGATGCCGAGTGCCCGGTAGTCGTTGGCGGCTATCGCATCGCGCAGGAACTCATAGCCCTGTTCCGGGCCATAGCCGTGGAATGTTGATTTGGCTGCCATGTCGTCTACGGCGGCATGCATGGCCTTCACCGCTGCATCCGGAATGGGCAGCGTCACGTCGCCGATGTCCATCCTGATTACCTCGGCATCCGGATTGGAAGCCTTGAAGTCGCGCAGCCGGGCCGCTACTGTCGAGAAGAGATACGATTCGGGGAGGAGTGTGAAGTTGGGATTGATTTTCATAATTCGTAAATAAGTTTAAACAACTTCATTGTGTGTCGGATGGTGTGCGGAAGTAGCCGCTATCCCATACCCCAAAACCATTACCTAATACACCCTCATAGCTATGACTTTATAACTATGACCTAATACCCCTTCATAACTAAGACTTCATAACTATGACCTAATCCCCCCTCCAAAGCAGAAGGCCGGAGGCCTTCCATCTTGTTAACCGGGGGTGCTCGCCACC
>JAUNFY010000005.1 GCA_030524805.1 Bacteroidales bacterium
ACCTCGCCATGAAAGTCGCCACCGGAGCATGGCGCTACGCAGTGGTCAACGAAAGGATTGCCGCCGAGATGCACTCCCGCTACGCCGACCTCGATTACTCCACCCCCGTAAGTTTCACCCAGTTCCAGGTCTGGGTCCTCCCACTCGGCCGCGATTCCCTCCTCCGCAAAGTCAACACCTTCCTCTCCCGCAAGTAACTCCATCCGGTCAAAGTCAACACCGTCCTTTCCCTCAAATAACCTCCATCCGGTCAAAGGCGGTCGATCGGTCACTTCTTGCAGCTTGTTCATACATTCCAAATGTTGCCTCCACGGCCTGCTTGCTTCTCAACAGTGTAGCAAGCATGTAGAGTCCTTTTTCAGTAAAGGCTCTTGGAGCATAGCGTGTTCCTCCATGTCCGGAACTTGAGGTCGCAATTTGCGACCTCAAGTTTGCGAATTCGCTGTCATTCAGTATAAACATGTAGTCGGCTGGAAACTTGTCAAGATTGTGTTTTACTACGTCGGTAGAAAATAAAACAATGTTATCTGCCGGGTTGAGGACGGGGGCAAACCAAGGGCGGGGGATAAGTGTTTAACTTAAGTTAAGGATGTATGCCCGGCAGGGGTGTGCAGACTTACGGTTTGATTTTCTTCAACGGTGCCGGGCCGTCCGGACTCCGGGGAAGAAACTGATAAAGGAACAAGAAAAATAGCTATATTATGAAAAACGAACTTGAAAAAGCAGCATTGAATTATCATCGTTATCCACGTCCGGGCAAGATTGAGGTGGTCCCGACAAAACCTTACGACACTCCGGAAGACCTGGCGCTCGCTTATTCGCCGGGGGTGGCATATCCATGTCTGGCCATAAAGGATGATCCGGAAAAGATATCCGACTTCACCAACCGCAGCAATCTTGTGGCGGTGATTTCAAACGGCACGGCAGTGCTCGGCCTCGGCGACATCGGTGCGAAGGCATCGAAGCCTGTCATGGAGGGAAAAGCGCTGCTCTTCAAGATTTTTGCAGGTCTTGACTCTTTCGACATCGAGATCGACGAGAAAGACCCAGATGAATTCATCAAGACTGTAGCAAGGCTGGCGCCGACGTTTGGCGGCATCAACCTTGAGGATATAAAGGCTCCCGAGTGTTTCAAGATTGAGAATGAACTGCGCTCGCAGCTCGACATTCCTGTGATGCACGACGACCAGCACGGCACGGCCATCATTTCGGCTGCCGCGCTCATCAATGCCCTGAAGATTCAGGACAAGGAGATAGGCAACGTGCGGCTGGTGGTGAATGGTGCGGGAGCGGCCGCCATAGCGTGCACGCGCCTCTATTGCGAGATGGGCGTGAAGCATGAGAATGTGGTGATGTGCGACAGCAAGGGGGTGATCCGTGCCGACCGCGACAACCTCAATGCCTCGAAACGTGAATTCGCCACCACGCGCGACCTCCACACTCTTGCCGATGCCATGCGCGATGCCGACGTCTTCCTCGGGCTCTCGGTGGCCGATGTGGTCACTCCTGAAATGGTGCTCTCCATGGCGCCACGTCCTGTAGTGTTCGCCCTTGCCAATCCCTCGCCTGAGATTGCTTATGAGACTGCCGTGAAGACGCGCCCCGACATCATTTTCGCCACCGGACGCAGCGACTATCCCAACCAGATCAACAATGTGCTCGGATTCCCCTACATCTTCCGTGGTGCCCTTGATTGCGGCGCGTCGGAAATCAACGAGACCATGAAGGTGGAGGCTGCCCGCGCCATCGCGGCGCTTGCTCGCGAGGAGGTGCCGGAAAGCATCGCCAGCGCCTACAATCAGAAGTCGCTCTCCTTCGGTCCCGACTATATCCTGCCGAAACCCTTCGACAGGCGGTTGCTGACGGTAGTGGCGCCTGCAGTTATCAAGGCTGCCGAGGAATCGGGAGTGGCACGAAAGCATATTGCCGACATGGATGAATACCGCCGCGGTCTGGAGGAAATCATCTGCACCAACGATTCGCTGATAGCCTATCTGATACAGGTGCAGGATAAATGTCGGGTGCCCGAACTTTAAGGGCGTCCCGTCACTTTCTCGCGGGTGATGGCGGCCGCATCCTTGTCCGAGAGGCGCCGCGCCCAACCTGCGCGGGCCGATGTGTCGCCGCCTGCGCCCTTGCTGCCGTATTCACCATAGCGGGCCGTCTTCTCGTTGGCGGGGTCGCGCCAGTTGTCCCAGCCCGTGGCTGTGATGTGGGGGCCCATCTCGCAGTTGATGAAGAGGGTCGCGGCGTAGGGTCGCCACGGACGCCCGAGATATACCTTCGTCACATCCGGAGCGGCCGTAAGCTTGCAATTGTTGAAAACATAGCCGTATTCCACCTCACGGGGTGTGGATGCGGCTGTGATGTATGAGTTGGCGAGGCTGTGGATGGTGCAACCCTCAAACCATGCCGTGGCCGGCCCGAAAATGAAGTCGGTGGTGCCCTCCACGTAGCAGTCGATGAATTCGAGGGTCGAACCGTTGCCGGCGATAAACATGGTGTCCTGATTGCCGAGGAAGCGGCAGTTTTCAAACCGCAGGTTGCTCCCCTCGGTGTGGAGCGCCACCGCCTGACCCACGCGTCCGGCATTGTTCTCGATGGTAAGGTTCCTGAATGTCATGTCGTCGCCATCCACCCTCACGGTGTAGGTGCGGAAAGTGCCCATGTTGTTAAGGGCGGCATAGTCATTGCAGCGTATGATGGTCTTGCCCGCATCTTCGCCTATGAAGTCCACGTTCTGTAGCCATGAGGGAATGATCACTTTCTCGCAATAGATACCGTTTTTGATGTTTACGGTCACTCGGTAGTCCATATAGGCGCGTATTGCCTCGAGGGCTTCGGTGATGGTCTTGAAGTCGCCCGAGCCGTCGGCGGCTACGGTGATGTCGCGCATGTATTGAGCCGGAAATGCCGGGAGAGTCACGGCCATAAGCAGGATGGTCAGTAAGGTCTTGATTGTTTTCATGACTATGGTTTTAAAGTCTGAGGTTTGAGATTTCGGGTTTGTTGTTTAAGTTTTAAGATTTCGGGTTTATTGAGGAGTGGATTCTTCCGTTTGGCTGCCGATATCCACCGAGGCCTTGAAGATGGCACGTGATTGGAGCGACACGAGGTCGTGGCGGCTCCGCTTGAGTCCGGTCACCCATATTATCTCGCCGTCGCGTCTGCGGGCGAGCACCCTCACCCGCGATTTCTGTTGCCGGTCAAGTTTGGCATCGCTGATGACATCGCTCACGAGGCGCCTTCCTTTCATGCCGAGAGGTGCTATCCTGTCGCCGGCGCGGGGTGCGCGCAGCGTGTAGGCGTCGGGTCCTTCCGGTAGATAAACCGATAAATGCCCTGCGCACGACTTTACCATGGCCATAGTGTCGGCATCGGCCGGAAACTGCTCCCATTCGAGCCTCACGTCGTCTTGGTCGGCGTCGTCGCCTGTGCCGTTTATTACGAGACGATCGCGTTCGAGCGCTGCCTCGTGTCGCGGGCCCAGCCGCCAGGTGCGGCGGGTGAAAGCGGAATGCCGGGCTTCGGCTATCTCTTCAGCGGTGGAGGAGTTGCCGCCGAAAGGCTCGATGAAGCGCAGGATGGTGCCCGGGGTTACCTCGTCGGAGTAGACGAGGAGCGAATTGTCTCCCGTAGACAGCCGTTGTAATTGCCGGCGGTAGTGGTTTTCCACAATCTCGGCATCCTCTTTCATTATCGCTACGGTCCGGCTCAGCGCCTTTCGTGCGCCGGGCCAGCGCAGCTCGAGAAGCGGCATCACCTCGCGGCGGATGAAATTGCGTCGGAAGTCGGAAGAGAGGTTGCTTGAGTCGGTGATGAAGTCCTGGCCGGTTTCCTTGAGGTAGGCTTCGATCTCCGCGCGGTGTGTAGTTAGCAGCGGACGGATTATCGAACCGTTGTCAATGTCCATGCCGCGGAGTCCCCGGCTGCCGCTGCCTCTGAGCATGTTGAGCATCATTGTCTCGATATCGTCGTCGGCGTTGTGCGCCACGGCTATCCTTTCGAGCGAACGCGAGCTGGCTATCCGGTGGAAATCGGCATACCGCAGTTGCCGGCAAGCCATCTCGATGCTCAGGCCGGGGTGCGACTCCTGGTATCGAGCCACGTCGTAATCCATGCGGTGGAGCCTCACGCCGAGTCTTTCGCAAAGCCGTGCGGTGAATTCGGAGTCGCGGTCGCTTTCCGGGCCCCGGAGGTGGAAATTGCAGTTGACGGCCTCGATGCGCAGCCGATGCCGTTGGGCCAGGCTGTGGCAGATGCGGAGCAGCGCCACGCTGTCGGCGCCCCCGCTCACGGCCACGAGCAGGCTCCCCGCTCCGACTTCGGCTATGATGTCCGCTACTTTCTTTTCTAAGCGATGTTGCATTGCATACTTATGATAAAAGCCACACCATCGTCATGGTGCGGCTTTCGGATGTTTTGAAGGTAGCCTTCGCAATTACTTCTTGCTGCGGTTGCCATAACGGCTGCGGAATTTGTCGACGCGACCTGCGGTGTCGACGAGCTTCTGCTTGCCGGTGAAGAAGGGGTGTGAGCTGCTGGTGATTTCCAGCTTTACGAGCGGGTATTCTTTGCCGTCGATTTCGATGGTTTCGCGTGAAGCCACTGTGGAGCGGGTGATGAACACCTCATCGTTTGACATGTCTTTGAATGCCACTTCACGATAATTGGAAGGATGAATGTCTTTTTTCATTTTAATTTTCTGCAGTTAATTATTTTGTTATGTTCTCGACAGGTCGCGATCCCGTCGAATTGGCGGTGCAAAATTACAAAAAAATCCCGAAACAGGCAAATTTTTCTGAATTTTGATTCCAAACGCCCCCTCCGAATCCCCCGATTTCTGAAAAATGCTGCCATTCCCAGGGTGAAAGTACTGCCTGTTGGCAAAGATGCGTCCTTTTCGCGGGAACATGGTGCGGAGCATTAGGCTTGGAGGTTTTGTTGTGCTGGCGCGCAACAATTAACTTTTACGTAACGTTATAATGATAGAAGGTATTTTTCATGTTTTATACAACGTCATTAAGTATATATGTGCCGGAGAGTCTTGATTTCTAAAAATATTGCGAGCATAAGCACCCGAAGCCTTGAGCGGAATCTCGAGGCCGCTTCCGGTGCGTCGGTATCTACTTCAAAGATGGCACGGCTCAACAGATCGATGAATGCGTTGTACGAACTGCTGTATGCTGAATTCAATGATATAAACAAAGCTGATTACTGTGTCATCGGTCCGCAGTTAAATATATTGCTGAAGACGGTGAAGGACCTTTACACTACTTTCGAGCATACTGCGTCAAGAACTTTCCTGAAAAAGGAGATTGATGAATTGAAGGGGAATTATTCCGCTTTGTACGAAATCAACGACGACATGATAAGATACAGGCTGAACGCTGCGCCCGATAAAAAACTTTCAGCCGCCCTCAAGGAAGCTTCATCTTTGATCGACAAGTTATGATCAGGTTCTACGCCATCACTTCGTTTTCCGACAACCTCAATGAATTGAAAAAGGTTAAGCGGGGCGTCTATGCTAATGTGGAAGATGAGATCAGGTCGGAGTTTTCCGATAGAAGTATAGAAGAAATAAGAAGCAACCGCGATATGATTCTCATGTCAGACGATGCTATAGTGATAAAATTGCGTCTTCCTGACAAAAAGCACCGGCTCGCCAAGAAAGATGGTTACCGACTGATTTATATGGTATCCAAAAACAAGGAAACGGTTGTTTTTCTCGATATTTATCCCAAACGTGGACCGAAACAGCGGTTGTCGGTTTCCGATCAGGAATTGGCCGAATTGTTGTCGCAATTTGCCGAAGAAGTGAAATCCGGCAATCTTAGTGAATTTAGGTAATTTGAGCATCAGCGTTCCTCTCTGCGAAGTCGCGGAGTGACCGCCGCATCAGCTGTTGAGAATATTATATTCAGCCTTCCTGCTGCGCATTTGAATATCGCGGGGCAGGAAGGCTGAATCAGTTTGGTCAGTATTTGCGGCGTATTTTTATGGGGATGACTCCTTCGGCGGGGATTTCGTCTACCACCAGCGCGAGGTGTCCGCCACCTCCCGCTCCGAGCATTTTCCATGCGAGCGCCTTATCTTTCCAGCGGTCGATGTGCTCCTGCACTCCGGGCTGCATCATGGCCGGAAACATCGCCACCTGTGCCTCGAACGAGTCGCGGAACGCTTCGGCGAAGCGATTGAGGTCGCGCGCCATGATGGCATCCCAGCAGCGGTCGGCCGCGGCAGTGAGCGCCTTCACTTTTTCCGGATTGATGTCCTTGCCCTCCACCACCGAGCATCCCGGCCGACGCGGGAACATCTCCACAAGGCAGATGTGCTCCTCGAGCCAGCGCAGCGTAGCCTCGTCGTGGCAACTCTCGATGCGGGCCGGCCAGTAATGGCCGTCGTAGAAATGGCGCGTCAGCCCCGACATGCAGATTCCTATCGCATCCTGGGCTCCCGACACGTGTCCGTTGTTTTCCGGGTCATTCTCAAAGCAGAAAAGGAGGCGCGCCATCATTTCCTCATTGTAGTCGGGCAACTCGTAGGGCCACACCTTGCGGGCCGCATTGCGCGTGGAGGTCGACATGCCGCCGCGCTCGATGAAGTCGTGGTTGGGCTCTATCGAGGCGGTGAGTGCCCATCCGGCGCCATGCTGCGACACGTATGGCTGGTCGATCCATGTGCCGGCGATGTCTACGCGGTAGGGGATGTGGCATCGTGTGTCGCGGCGTAGCGACGTCGTGGAGCGGGCCTCCAGACCATCTTCCGGTTCCCTCTCGAGCACCACATACTCTATGCCCCGTTCGCGGCACAGCTCACGTTTGGCATCGCTTCCACCGTCGGAATTCACCACGAAAATGTCGGGGCGTATCCTGTCGAGTAGAGGAAGGAAATCGAGCATCCCCGACCCTGGATTGATGAAAGCGTCCTTCACGTAGCGTATGGCCTTCACCATGTAGAGGCGTTCCTTCTCGGAGTAGACTGTCTTGCGGTGTTTGAGCTGCTCCACGGTGGCATCGCTGCCTATCCCCACGTATAGGTCGCCGTAGCGCGATGCCTCCTTGAAGAAGGCCACGTGGCCGGAATGGAGCATGTCGTAGCAGCCCGAAACGAATACTTTTTTCTTATTGTCAGATGTCATGATGTCTTGCATGTTCGGTTTTGGAGATATAAGAGCAATAGATAAGGATTACGGCGAAGCAGAGGGCGGGGATGGCGAATGATGCCGATATGCCGGCCCTGTCGGAGATGAAGGCCTGCAGGGGAGTGATGAGCGCGCCTCCGAGTATCGCCATGATAAGGCCGGATGCACCCAACTTGGTGTCGGCGGGCGCCACGTCTTCGAGCGCGATGCCATAGATGGTGGGAAACATCAGCGACATGCAGGCCGAGATGGCTATCAGGAAGCCGATGCAGACCCATCCGGAGGTGAAGATCACGGCAAGGGTGAAGAGCAGGGCCATCAGCGATGCGGCGTAGAGCAGACGCAGAGGTTTGATGTAGGCCATGAGCCAAGTGAAGATAAACCTGAAGAGCATGAACGCCAGGATGGAGTAGAGGAATGCTATCGACGCGTCTTTCTCGAGGATGCCGAGCTGGTGCATCGCGAGGCGGATTGTAAACGACCATACGCCCGTCTGTACGCCTACGTAGAAGAACTGTGCCACGACGCCATAGCGGTAGTGGGTATTGCGCCAGAGGCGGCGGGTCGTTTCCCGGGCCGAGGGGCGGGGAGTGGTAGCGTCGGAGCCGTCGCTGCCCGATCCGGCGGGCATCCTGATGAGGGCCACCGTCACCATCAGGGCTATCAGTATGCAGCCTATCGCCATGTATGTGCCCGATACGGCGGAGAGTTCCTGATGCTGTATGGCGATGAGCGCGTCGGCGTCCATGCCCGAGCGTTGGGCGGCATCGGCGCTGTGCAGTTGCGCGAGGATGAAGTGGCGGCTGAGGAGGATGCCGCAGATGGCGCCCACCGGGTTGAGCGTCTGAGCCAGGTTGAGCCGGCGCGTTGCGGTGCGTGGGTCGCCCATTGCCATTATGTAGGGGTTGGCAGTCGTCTCGAGTATTGAGCAGCCGGAAGCCATCACGTAGATGGCGATGAGGAAGAAAGGATATGATGAGGCGATGCCGGCAGGATAGAACAGCATGCACCCGGCGGCATAGAGCGCGAGGCCGAGCAGGATGCCGGCTTTGTAGGAGAAGCGCCTGATGAAGATGGCTGCCGGGATGGCGAAGCAGAAGTAAGCGCCATAGAAAGCAAACTGCACGAGTGAAGTCTGCAGGTCGCTCATCGACATGATGCGCCGGAAGGCCGCCAGAAGCGTATCGTTCATATTGTTGGCTACGCCCCAGCATAGAAAAAGGGACGCCACCAGCGCGAAGGCTACCCGTGATGATGCTTTACCATGACTCATGATGCAAAAGTTTTTTGCAAAAATACTAAAATTCCCCGACATTCGCAACCTCCCCCGTCCGCGGCAATCAGTAATTTGCTATAAAAATGCCATTCCCGGCATTCCGGGATGTGCAGCCTCGGCTGTTGTCTGGCCCCCCCGGAGATCGTGCCGGTACCGTGGGCCGATGCCGGTAGTATATGTGATACACCCCCGATCCCATATCGCCGTAATAATGTTGAATGTCGAATGTCGAATGTTGAATTAGAGCAATGTGGGATGTCGAATGTTGAAAAGGGAATGTAAGGTGATTGTAGGGGTGGATAAGGCCGGAGGCCTTATATTTTGTTAACCGGGGGTGCAAGCACCCCCGGTATCCCGGCACGACAGTGTGCAACCCCGCCGGGGTTGCACACTGTGTAATTCATTGTTGAGGGATGAGAAGAAGCGGGGCGGCTTCCAGGTGGAAACCGCCCCGCTTCGGGCGACGGGCCTCGGTGCCCATCGGTGGTGAGTACCGCGTCGTGGATCACTTGCGGACTCTCTTGTTTTTATCCATTGTAGCTTTATTTGCCTGATATTGCTTGTACTGCTCGGGAGTGAGGATTTTCTCCACTTCCTTGTCGTAGGCCTCGGCTCTCGCTTTCCTTTCGGCGCGGCGAGCCTCATTGTTTGCCTGCACCTCCTTCTGTTTGTTGGCGCGGGCTTCCTTATGGGCAGCCTGGCGCTGCTGACGCAGGGCGGTGAATTGCTGCTGCTGTTGCTCGGTGAGGGTGATGCCGTTGAAGAGCGGATTGTCGCGACGCTCCCTCATCTCGCCTTTGGCACCATGACGGCGGTTGCCTTTCTTCACGTTCTTGGCGTGGCGTTTGTTGATTTTCTTGAAATCTTTGCTCACGTTCTTGCAGTCATTTGCGTTGGCACATGAGGCGGCTTCGCCGGTGCACTGCTGATTGGCGCATTCGGTCTTCTGCTGAGTGCATACGGTTTTCTGCTGTGCGGTCTCGGTCTTGGTCTGCTGTGCGTTGATTGCTGCGGGGGCTGCGACTGCTGCCGCGAGCATGATGCTCATGATTATCTTTTTCATTTTGTTTCTTCTTTAATTATTGTTTTTATCTGTTTTTATTCGTATGTTGATTGTAATGTGAATGCTTTTTCCGACGTTCACATTACTATGACCATCTCGCGCCTGGTTAGTTTAACCGCCGCTGCCGATTTTCAATTTTTTTAACAACCGGCCTGAAAAGAGGTAAAAAAAAGATTGGCAGGCCGGCGGGGCTTGCCAATCTTTCTTTTACGGGAGGGGAGGTGTGCGTGGCGTCAGGCGAAGAAGAGGATGAGGAGCTGCGCCACTATCACACGCATGAACATCGTGAGAGGATACACCGTGGAATATGCCACCGACGGCGCGTCGTTGTTTGCCACCTTGTTGGCGTAGGCGAGTGCCGGGGGGTCGGTGTAGCCGCCGCTCATCATGCCGATGATGCTCAGATAGTTCATCTTGAATTTCCAACGGGCTATAATTCCCATCGCAAGCAGCGGAATCACCGTGATGATGAGGCCGTAGCTTACCCAGAGCGCGCCGCGGATGTTGAAAACCGTTGCGGCGAAATCCTTGCCGGCCGCGATGCCCACCGAGGCGAGGAAGAGGCAGATGCCTATCTCGCGCAGCAGCATGTTGGCCGAGGAGTTGGTGTAGGTGACGAGATGGAACTTGGTGCCGTAGGCGCTGATGAGGATAGCCACCACGAGCGGACCGCCGGCCAGACCGAGCTTCATGGGCACCGACATGCCGGGCAGATAGAAGGGTATACAGCCTACGATGATGCCGAGGAAGATGCCGATAAACATGGTGAAGAGATTCGGCTCGTTGAGGCGCTTCATGGAGTTGCCGAGGCGGTGTGCGAGGCGTTCGATGTCTTCGGGTTTGCCCACTACGGTGAGCCTGTCGCCCATCTGTAGGCGGAGGTTGGCGGTGGCGAGCAGGTCGACTCCGGCGCGGGTGACGCGCGTCACGTTGAGCTTATAGCCCATGCGCAAGCGGAGGCTGCCGAGCTTCACTCCGTTGTAGTCGGTCTTGGTGACGAGGATCTTGCGCGACACTACCGGTCCCTGCACCATCTCCCACTTCTTCTCCACCTTCGGGCCGATGAAGCGGTTGAAAGTCTCCTCATCCTGAATGGAGCAAACGATCAGGGCATAGTCGCCGAGCTCAAGTTTGTCTTCCGACTTCGGAATGATGATGGTGCTGTCGGGTTTCTCAATTCTGGAGATCACGAAGTTGGCGCTGATGATGGTGTGAATCTTCGCGATGTCGAGTCCGGCCATCAATTCGTTGGTCACTTTGTAGGTCACCATGTGTGGCGCGAGCTGCGAGTCGTTCTTGTCGTTTTCCACCTCATCGATTTCCTTCTTGAGGTCGATGCGGAAGATGAGTTTGATTGCAATCAGCGAGAGGATGATGCCCACCACGCCGAGAGGATATGCTGCGGCATAGCCCATCGACATGTCCTGCGACACGCTTCCGGCGCTCTGGCTTATCTGGAGTGCTGTCTGCTGTGCCGCGCCGAGACCGGGGGTATTGGTGACGGCACCACTCATGATGCCTACCATCTCGGGCAGCGACGTCAAGCCGTCGTTGCCGCCCTGGCTATAGAAGATGATGAGGGCGATGATGGCGTTGAGCAGCACGCCCACCACTGCGAGTACGTTCATCTTCACGCCCCCTTCCTTGAACGAGGAGAAGAAGCCGGGACCCACCTGCATGCCGATGGAGAAGATGAAGAGTATCAGACCGAAGTCGCGGAGAAAATGCAGTATGTCGGGCTGCACGATATAGCCGAAATGGCCGAGCAGGATGCCCACGAAAAGCACGAGGGTGACCCCGAGCGAGACGCCGAGCACCTTCAGCTTGCCAAGCCAGATACCCACGAAAATAATAAAACTGTAAAGCATTACCGCTGAGGCGAAACTCTGGTTGCCAGGCGATAACAGATCAATTAACCAATCCACTTATTCGAAGTTGTATAAACTTATTAGGAAATATAAAAAACATGAAGTGTGAAACCAAAGACTCTTTTCATCAATCGTCCGCCATCTTTCCGGAGCAATTGTGTTGAGGAAAACGGACGGAATCTTGACGAAAAAACAAGTTTAAACAACTTCATAGGTTTATTTTGTCAATAGTTTTTCCGGAGCGGCTCCTCATGAAACCGCTCCGGAAAAAAGTAGAATGTAGGTGAGATCACTCGAATTCGATCAGATCCTGGTTGGTGCCGACCACGTCGCCTTCCTTGACGAGAACCTGCTTCACTACGCCTTCGATTTCCGACTCAAGGTCGTTTTCCATCTTCATTGCCTCGTAGACCACGAGTTTCTGTCCGGCTTTCACCTTGTCGCCGGGCTTGACATCGATTTCCACGATGGTGCCGCCCATGGGCGCCTTCAGTGTGGGTCCTGTCACGGCAGCGTGTGCAGTCTCGGCTGCAGCAGCTGCGGGAGCCTCGGCTTTCTCGGGAGCCTTTGCTGCGTTTGAAGCCTCGTATTCAGCCTTGCGTTTGTTTTTCAGGAATCCTGTTGCCACGGCAGGGAGGAGTTCGAGCAGGAGGTATTCCTCATCGTTCTGAGCGAGTTTCACGCCGCCGAATTCCTCGAGCACGGGATTTTCGGGTTTCTGGAATTTGCTTACGTCGTAGGGGCGTTCTGTCGGGTCGCCTGTGATCTGCGCGCGGAAAGCGGGATCGACGGGTACGGGAGTTGTGCCGTATTCACCCTTGACGAGGCCGACAAACTGGTTGTTCTTGTTGGTGTAGTCGGCAGCGCCTTTGCGGCGGTCGAGCGCGAGGGCCACGGCCTGCGAGCCTACGATCTGGCTTGTCGGAGTGACGAGGGGCACGAGGCCTGCGTCGCGGCGCACCTTCGGGATGAGGGCCATTGCCTCGTCGAGCACGTCTTCAGCCTTGAGGGCGCGGAGGTTGGCCACCATGTTGGAGTACATGCCGCCGGGCACCTCGGCGTTCTTGACGAGTTCGTTTGGTTTGGGGAAGCCGAAGTAAGCCTCGATCTTGTGGCAGGCGTCGAGGAGGTCGTCTTCGCGGTTTTCGGTAGCAGCCTTGATGGCGCGGTCGAATTCGGCGTCGATCTCAGCCGGCATCGCTGCGTAGGCTTCGTCGAAATCCTTCGGCCATTTGTCTTTGTTGAGGTCGAATGCAGCGAGGCTCTTGCGTGCCTCCACGAGTCCGCTGCGGATCTTGGCCACGGCTTCCATGTTGGCTTCGAGTTCGATGCCCATCTTCTGGCAGAAGATCCACACGAGCTCGATGGCCGGAGCAGCCGAACCGCCGCCAAACCACCATATATTGGTGTCTACGATGTCCACTCCCTTGATGATGGCTGTCAGCACTGAAGCCAGACCATAGCCGGGGGTGCAGTGGGTATGGAAGTCGACGGGCACCGAGAGGGCCTGCTTGAGCTTGGGCATGAGGGCGAAGATGCGGCTGGGGTTAACGAGGCCGGCCATATCCTTGAGAGTGATCATCTTGGCGCCTGCGCGTTCCATCTCTTTTGCTTTCTCCACGAAATATTCGTCGGTGAAGATGAGTTCGGGCGCTTCAGGCTCCTCGTTGCCGCCGCCGAAGAGGCGTGAGAAGAAACCTTTCTTCTTGGGCTCCTTCGGTTCTTCCTTGGGGTCAACTGTGTAGCAGACGGCTGCGTCGGCGATGCCGCCGAGCTCGTTGATCATCTTGATGGAGTCCTTGATGTTGTTGATGTCGTTGAGCGCGTCGAAGATACGCATCACGTTGAGGCCATTCTTGATAGCCTCCTTGTAGAAGCCTTCAAGCACGCTGTTGGGGTAAGGCACATAGCCGAAGAGGTTGCGGCCGCGCGAAAGGGCGCTGAGCAGCGAGATGCCCTTCATGTAGCGAGAGCATTCGCGGAGTCGGTCCCAGGGGCTTTCGTTGAGGTAGCGCATCACTGAATCGGGCACCGCGCCGCCCCAGACTTCCATGATGTAGAAGCCGGCCTCCTGATAGAGAGGGAGAAGTTTGTCGATGTTTTCCTGTTTCAGACGCGTGGCGAACAGCGACTGCTGTCCGTCGCGGAGAGTAAGGTCTCTTACCTTAAGTGTCTTTGCCATAGATTGTATGATTTAAGAGATTGTTTTTTTCGGGTTATTCAAAAATGCCTTCCACCGATTCGGCCTGCACCTCCTCGCCGCCACCGGTCCAGATTTCGCCGGCGCAAGCCTCGAAATCGGCGGGGAATTCAAATTTCGCATCCTGGCTGTAGGGGAGCTTCGGGTCGGCATACACCTTCTGCATGTAGAGGCCATAGATGGGAAGTGCTGCGCGCGCACCCTGACCGAGGGCCATGGTGTTGAAGTGGATGTAGCGTTCGTCGCCGCCTACCCATACTCCGGTGACGAGGTCGGGTGTGAAGCCCATAAACCAGCTGTCGGAGTTGGAGTTGGTCGTACCGGTCTTGCCGCCCATCTGCGCCGAGATGCCGTAGCGGCTGCGGAGGCTTGCGCCGGTGCCGCTTTCGACTACGCTCATCAGCATCGAGAGAATCTTATAGTAGGAGTTCTCGTTGGTCACCTCCGTGCGGTGGGGGGTGGCGTTGTAGATCACGTTGCCCTGGTTGTCTTCGATGCGGGTCACGAGCACCGGGTCGACGCGGATGCCGTTGTTGGCGAAAGTGGTGTATGCGCCCACCATGTCGCGCACCGGCACGTCGACCGTGCCGAGACAGAGCGGCATGTAGGCCTCGATGTGGCCCGTAAGGCCGAATACGCGCATCTTGTTGGCGAGATTGATAGGTTTGAGCTCGTTGACAAGGCGTGCGGAAATCCAGTTGTTGGAGTTGGTGAGCGCCCAGTGCAGTGTCACCATCTCGCCCACGTGTCCGCCGCCGCTGTTGCGCGGGCTCCAGCCGTTGAATGAAGGCTGTGTGTTGAGGAAGTGGGAGCACGGGGTGAAGTCCTGCTCCATGGCCAATGTGTAGAGGAAGGGCTTGGCCGTAGAACCGATCTGGCGCTTGCCGCGGCTCACCATGTCGTATTGGAACCAGCGGAAATCCGGACCGCCTACGTAGGCTTTGACATTGCCCGTGTGCGGGTCCATGCTCATCACTCCGGTGCGGAGGATGGTCTTCATGTAGAGCAGGGAGTCGCGCGGGGTCATGGTGACTGTCTTGCTGCCGGGCACAGTCTTGCCCGACTCATCCTTGACGTAGGCGAAAACCTCCATCTCGACGGGCTGGTCGAAAGCCCGGGTGATTTCATCTTCGGAGAAACCGGCCAGTTTCATGGTGCGGTGGCGTTCCGACTGGCGTATGGCATTGCGGATGAGCTGTTCCACTCCTTTTGTCGACAGCTCCTCGGTGTTGGTGGTGTAGGGTCCGTTGCGCAGCCCCTTCTTTTCCTGGAAGAAGGCGGGCTGGAGGGTCTCGCCGAGATGCTTGCGCACCGCTTCCTCGGCATATTCCTGCATGCGGAGGTCGATCGTGGAGTAGATCTTCAAGCCATCGGTGTAGAGATTATAGTGCGAGCCGTCGGGCTTCGGATTTTTCTCGATCCATCCGTAGAGCGGATTTTCCTCCCACTGTGTGGAGTCGGTGTTGTAGGCGCCCATAGCCAGATCGTAGGCCATCTTGCTGCTGTAGCTCGAGCGGTCGGGGCGTTCCGGCTTTTTCGCGGTCATGAGCCGGCGAATCTCCTCGCGCAGATAGGGGGCGGTGCCCACCTTGTGGTCTACCTTATGATAGTCGAGTCCGAGGGGTAGCTGCTTGAGCGAGTCGCATTCCTCCCTTGTGATGTAGCCCCCCTTGAGCATCTGCTCGAGCACCACGTTGCGGCGCTGCAGCGTGCGCTCGGCGTGGCGCAGAGGGTTGAAATAGCTCGGATTCTTGAGCATGCCGATGAGCATTGCCGCTTCCTCACATTTGAGGTCGCCCGGTTCTTTGCCGAAATATACGTTGGCTGCCGTCTTGATGCCCACTGCATTGTTGAGGAAGTCGAAGCGGTTGAGATACATGTTGAGGATCTCGTCTTTGGTGTAGAACCGTTCGAGCTTGAGCGCGATCATCCATTCGATAGGTTTCTGGAGCGCGCGCTTGAAAATGTTGCTTGTAGGCTGGGAATAGAGCTGTTTGGCGAGCTGCTGTGTGATGGTGGATGCGCCGCCGCTCGAGCGGTCGCCCATCATGATTGTCTTCACCATGGTGCGGGCCACGGCCATGAAGTCGATGCCGGAGTGCGACTCGAAGCGGACGTCTTCGGTGGCGATGAGGGCGTCGATGACGTAGGGCGACAGGGCGTCGTAGTCGGTATAAACGCGGTTGCCTGCCCCGAAGAAGTATCGTCCCAGCTCGGTGGTGCCGTCGGATGCGTACACCACGCTTGCGAGCTTGTCGTGGGGATCTTCGAGCTCCTCGATGGGAGGCATGTATCCGATCACTCCATTATAGATGAGGAGCAGGAAAACGGCGATTATCGCGCCGATGGCGATGAATCCCATCCATAAGCTCTTGATTATGGCATGGTTGCGCAAGCTTTTCGACACGTTGGGGGCCGCCTGGCCGTCGGTCGGGGAAACTTCCGGAGTATTTTTGTCGTTTTTTTTGAAAATGCTCATAAGTGTCTGATTTCACGAGTTAAACTGAGAATCATCTGCATTTAATTGGCAAAGTTACTAAAAATAATCGAGAAAACATAAAGAAGTGCTCTAAACTTTTCAGTAAAATTTCCGCGCGCCGGTAAAAAACAGGGGGGAAGAAAAAGAGGGGGAACTTCAATTTTGAAATTTATTTGCGGCATTGGGAAAATTTAATTAAATTTGCGCTATGAGTAATAATCACGACATTGAAAACATAGAGAATGCTCTCGTGGCATTCATCAGTGAACGCGGACTGCGCAAAACCCCAGAGCGCTTCGCCATACTGCACAAGGCTCTCGAGATGAACTCCCATTTTGAGGTGGACGCCCTTCATGCCGCTATCGAAAACGATGGATACCACGTGAGCCGGGCTACGGTGTACAACACCGTCGAACTGCTCGAGGAGGCGGGAATATTGCGCAAGCTCTCGTTCGGCCACAACAGTTCGGTCTATGAGGTGAACCGCGACAACCATATCCACCTGATATGCAAGAAATGCGGGAAAATATCGGAAGTGGAGAATCCGGGCATCGTAGCCAACCTGATGAGGCTGAAGCCGGAAGCGTTCACACCCGAAAGTTTCGATGTCAAGATATATGGTATCTGCTCGGAATGCAGCGACTCTAATGAATGACTCACCACTAAAGAAATTTTTTCGAAACCCTAATAATTGAAATACCATGGCAAAAGTAAAACCTTTCAAAGGCGTGCGCCCTCCCAAAGACCTCGTGGAGCAGGTGGCATCGCGCCCTTACGACGTGCTCAACTCCGAAGAAGCCCGCAAGGAGGCTGAAGGCAATGAGAAATCGCTCTATCATATCATAAAGCCGGAGATAGACTTCGAGCCCGGTTTTGACGAGCATGACCCGGCGGTGTATGGCAAAGCGGTGGAAAACTACCGCAAGTTCCGCGACATGGGCTGGCTGGTGAAAGACGACGAGGAGAAATACTACATCTATGCCCAGACAATGGACGGCCGCACGCAGTATGGCTTCGTGGTGGCTGCATGGGTGGACGACTACATGAATGGCCGCATCAAGAAGCATGAGCTCACCCGCCGCGACAAGGAGGAAGACCGCATGAAGCACGTGCGTTGCAACAACGCCAACATCGAGCCCGTATTCTTCGCATTCCCCGACAACGATGCCCTGCAGCAGATTATCGACGAAGTCACTGCCGGCGAGCCGGAATACGACTTCGTGGCACCCGACGGCTTCGGCCACACTTTCTGGGTGATCGACAATCCGGACATGATAGCCCGCGTGACAGAGGAATTCGATAGAATACCGAACCTCTACATCGCCGACGGCCATCACCGCAGCGCGGCTGCCGCGCTCGTGGGCAATGAGAAAGCGAAAAACAATCCCGACCACAAAGGCGACGAGGAATACAACTACTTCATGGCTGTGGCATTCCCCGCATCGCATCTGCGCATCATCGACTACAACCGAGTGGTGAAAGACCTCAACGGACTGAGCGAGGAGGAATTCCTCGACCGCCTGCGCCTGAACTTCGAGGTAGAGGAGAAAGGCGTGGAAACCTATCATCCGGCGCGCCTTCACAACTTCGCGCTCTATCTCGGCGGCAAATGGTATTCGCTGACCGCCAAGCCGGGCACCTACGACGACAGCGACCCCATCGGGGTGCTTGACGTGACTGTATCGTCCGACCTTATCCTGCGCGACATTCTCGGCATCACCGACCTGCGCAGCGACAAACGCATCGACTTCGTGGGCGGCATCCGTGGCCTTGAGGAGCTGAAGCAGCGCGTAGACAGCGGCGAGATGAAGATGGCGCTGGCGCTCTATCCGGTGACGATGCAGCAACTGATCGATATAGCCGACAGCGGCAACATCATGCCCCCGAAAACCACCTGGTTTGAGCCCAAACTCCGCTCCGGCCTCGTCATCCACGACCTCGACTAAGCCGTCAGCGACCCCGTCCGATCGGTCTACGACCCCGTCCGGCGCCTTCGCATCCACACGAAGCGTCTGCCTTGACGCCTCTGCATGCTATTAAGCATCTGCATCCACACGGCGCCGATACATAAACTTGAGGTATCTGCATACACTGCAAAAGCCCGGCCCCCACTCCCGCCACCGGCGGCATGGGAGCCGGGCCATATCCCGGTTTCAGAAGGTTTTCCGGACATCGCAAGGCATATCCGGCTTTCATAAGGCGCGTCGCCGGGAATCAGTCAATCCAATAACAACAATAACAATTATGAGACTTGCTTTATTTCCGCTGTTATCATTAGCCTTCTTGTCTGTATCCGCCCAGACCTTGCAGCAGGGTGTGGTGAAGGAATACAATGAGAAAGCCCAGAAAACTCCGCTTGCCGGGGTTGAACTCAAAGTGCGCTCCGCAAGCAGCACGGTTTCCGACAACCACGGCGATTTTTCGCTCAATTTCCTTACGCTGAAGCCCGGCGACAAGATCAACGTGCGCAACATTGAGAAAATGGGCTATGAAATATTCAATAAGGAAGCCGTGGAGCAATGGATTCTCAGCCCTACGGTGCCTTTTGTCATAGTGATGTGCCGTGTCGAGAAGTTCAAGGCTATAAGGGATAATTTTGAAAAGAACGCGTCGAAGAACTATAAAAGTCAGTATGACAAGGAGCTCGCGATGCTTGAGAAGCTTAAGGCCGACGGAAAGATCAAGGAGGAAGAATATCGGCGTAAACTTGCCGAAGCGCAGGAAACGTTTGATGCGCAGATGGACAACCTCGACAACTACATCGACAGGTTTGCAAGGATCGACCTTTCGGAACTCTCCGAGACCGAACAGGAGATTTTCGAGCTGCTTCAGGCAGGAAATTTCGATGAGGCTATCAGGAAATACGAGGAGCAGAATCTGACCGACAAGTATCTTGAGGGTCTCAGCCGCAAAGAAGCGCTCACCACTTCGATTGCGAAACTGTCGGAGCTGGAAGCCACCACCTCGGATGCAAATGCCCGGCTGCTTGAATCAATCTCACGCCAGATAGAGACACTTATGTTGTCTGGCACCAAGGCCAACAACGATAAGGCATTGGATCTATATCTGAGGATAGCGGAAACCGACACACTTAATATAGACTGGCAGTTGCGCACCGGAAAGCATCTGATGAAATATCAGGGTAATCCGTCGGGAGCGCTCCCATATCTTGACAGGGCTCTCCAAATTGCTGAACGGAACGGCGACGACACCAGGCTCCTTGCCGTCTGCTACGGAAATATGGGCAACGCCTATCTCATGCTCGCCAGACATGATGAAGCGGAAAGATGCTACACGAAGGCGCTGGATATAAGGGTGAGTGCTTTTGGAGAGGATGATGGCGACGTGTCGCTGTCGTATCATAGTCTCGGAAACCTCTATGAAAACAAAGGTGCCTACGACAAAGCGCTTGAATATTACGACAAATCAAGGGCTATAAGCGAGATGGTGTGGGGACCGGAGAGCGCGGAGGTCGCATCTGACTACAACAATATCGGCAACATACATGCCAGAAAGAATGATTACGCCAAAGCCCTCGACTATTATTCCCGGGCGCTTACCATACGCGAGAAACTGACTGATATCAGTTATTACGACATCGAATCGACATACAATAACATAGGTTACGCCTACTCGAAAATGGCGCAATATGACAAGGCTCTCGACAACTTCGACAAGGCCCTGAAGCTTTGCCAACAATTGTATGGCGAGGAGCATATCTCCACTGCTGCCGTGCTTGAGAACATAGCCGGAGTGTATCGTGATTTCGACAAGTTTGATCTGGCTGAAGAATATGGCGGAAAGGCTTTGGAGGTAAGGAAAAGATACTTGGGCGGGAATCATCCTTCAGTGGCAGAATCACTCAACAATTTAGGAAGATTGAAGAGTGCGTCGGGCAATTTCAGCGGGGCTCTTGAATATTATGAAGAAGCGTTGAGGATACAGAAGAGCATATATGGCGACAATCATATTGCGGTTGCCAATTCCTACAGCAATATCGGACATATATATTCAAGTATTGCCAGATATGACGAGGCTCTCGAGAGTTTTGGGAAAGCGCTTTCGATTGCGAAGCAGACTGTAGGCGAGAAACATTCACTGGTTTCCTCTATCTACAACAATATCGGTTCGTTGTATCTCAACACCGGTAATCTTGACGAGGCTCTTTCAATGTTGCAGAAATCAACGGCGATACTGGAAGAGATACTTGGGGAGGAGCATCCTGATGTGGCTGTGACTTATGGCAATATAGCTGCAATATTCGACAAGAAAGGGGAATACGACAAAGCGATAGAGTTTTATCAGAGAGAAATTGATGTATGCAAAGCCATTTATGGGGAGGAGCATGGTACGGTAGCAACCGCCTACGGCAACATGGGAGTGAGCTACGGCAATATGGGCAATCTTTCCAAAGCTTTGGATTATATGGAAAAGTCGCTTGACATAAGAGTGAAACTTTTTGGAGAAGATGGTGACGGAGTGGCGCTGGCTAAATCTAATATCGGTCATTTTCTTCATGAGGCCGGTTATCAGGAAAAGGCATTGGAATACCTGAATGAAGCCGCTGCTTCATTTGAACGGACAGTGGGCACAGAACATCCTTTGCTTGCAAACGCATTTGAAAAAATCGGTATGGTATATTCTGCTACCGGCCGGCTTGACGTGGCTTCGGAATATTATAATAAAGCTTTGCGGATAAGGGAAAAAGTGCTTGATCCCAAACATACTGATCTGGCCATTTCCTACAACAATATCGGGGCGATATGTTATCAGAGGAATGATTTCGACAATGCTATAGAATATTATCAGAAAGGAGTGAAAATCTATTCTGATAAATTGGGAATGGATCATCCTACGGTTGCCGGTATGTATGGTAATATAGGCTTCGCTTATCTCGGGAAGCAAGACCTGAATCTGGCGCATGAGTATTTTGGCAAGGAATTGGGTATCGAGGAAAAACGTTATGGTGCTGATAGTGATAAAGTTGCATTGGTTAATGCCGGAATAGGAAAAATGATGATTGATAAATCGTATTTCAGCGATGCGATACCATATATGGAGAAAGCCGTTGCAGTCTTTGAGAAAACAAGGGTTGCTCTGAGTGAATCGATGATGCTGATGCTTTATTTGTGCAATTTCAATTCTGTTGGGAAAGGGGAAAGGAACGTTGCGGAGTTTGAAGACTTTATGGCCGACAAGGCATTTGTTGTCTCCGTAGTGGATGGAGGCCCTGCTTCTGAAAAAGGGCTGTCAGGTGACTATTATTTGCTGGAAATGGGCGACTGGAATTGTGCCAAGGCGCTCACAATGAATATGAATGATGAAAGTTCGAGATTGACAGGAAAAGCGAAGGATATCGTGATAATGAAAGATGGCATCGTGTCGCGACATCATTTTGAGGACAAGATGGGAGTGCAGTATATTTTAAGAAAAGTGCCGGCAGAAGCAAAGGCGGAGGTTGAGGCAGCCTACGCCGGATGGAAAGCGAACGGGGCTGAGTTGTGAATCTATTTTAATAGGATTTGAATATGACAGGAAGCGAACGCGAAAGCCGCGAGACATCGAGGAAACGGAATCACTCATGGTGGAAAGGATTACCTTTGACCACTGACTATCTTATGTCGGGTAATTTCCTGAGCCTTTTCTTCTTCGTGTTTTTAGCCACAACCATACTCTTTTTCATGCTTTGGGGAATCACGGCATATTTCAGCAACTGGAATCCCGGCGAGGCATTCCTTCAACTGACAAACCCAACGCGCCATCTTGATCCGCCCTATGTGGATCCGGGCGCTCAGGAATGGGTGGCGATAGTGTGCATGAACCTGTTCGGACTCTTTTTCATCAACGGCATAGTGCTTACTATTTTTGTCAATTGGGTGTCGAACCGCAAGGAACGGCATCTGCGTGGAGAGGCACGTTATCCTTATATTCAGAAGAAGAGGTTTTCGGTGATAATAGGAGGGCACAAGATGGCAGCCGGTCTGGCCCATTCGCTTATAAGGAAAAAAGATATCGAGTATGTACTGATCCAGACGCAGCGTAATCCCGAAGCCCTGCGCAAGGAGATAATGGCGGAAATCAATGATGAGAAGCTGGCGAAGAATGTGGTGATATATTCCGGCGACCGCACCTCATGGCATGAACTTGCGGAGCTCCGGCTCGACAAGGCTTGTGAAGTGTATCTGATAGGCGAGCCATTCCATATTGACGGCTCAAGCCATGATGCAATCAACATGCAATGCTGGAATGAGATAACCGGTCATCTCAAGGAGGAGAGAGCGGTAAGGATTCCCTTCCATGTGATGTTTGAATATCAGTCTACGTTCAGCGCCTTTCAGTTTACCGACATGAAGCTTGAGCAGAGCAGGATGTTCCGTTTCATTCCCTTCAGCATGTATGAAACGTGGGCGCAGCATGTGTTGATCGGCAACGGAAATGAGTCGGAGCGGGAATATATCCCTTTGGATGGAACCGAAGGAATAGACCGCACATCATGCCAGCGGGTGCATCTCATAGTGATCGGCATGTCGAAAATGGGAATGGCCATGGCTATCGAGGCCGCACATATAGCCCACTATCCCAATTTCAATAATGAAGCTACCGGAAGGCCGCGCACTCTCATCACGATGATCGACAGAAACGCGAAGCGGGAGATGCTCTACTTCATGGGGCGTTCACGCCAGCTGTTTCAGCTTGCGCGCTGGCGGTTTGTGAAGGCTCCTGACGGAACTGTGTGTCCTTCCGACGGCAGCTGGAATATCTACGACACCATTGAGCAGACCGCAAGCCGCACAAACAAGACGTATCCCTGGCACGACCCTCTTGCCGACCGGGAATACGGGTCGCCATATTTCGGTGGACACCTTGGAGAAAACCTTATCGACATAGACTTTGAATTTATAGAAGGAGACGTGGCTTTGCCATCCATACAGAAATATATCAGCGATGCGTGTGCCGACAATTCCGCGAGAATCCGGAGTTTTGATGACGGGGGAGAGGGCCGGATGCGCGATGCTTCGAGCAAGACCACTATTGCCGTATGTCTCCCGGTAGCGGCCGACGCCATGTCGGCGGCATTGTATTTCGCGCCTGAAGTCTATGAGGATGTGCAGCAGATACTCGTGCAGCAACCGGAATCGGGCGCGTTGGTTAAGGCAATCCGGCATGGACTGACCGGAGAGTCTACATCGCTGTTCGGAAAACTCCGGGCTTTCGGCATGACTGATAGATGCGATTATCTCTCGCGCATCAACAGCATTCTTCCGAAGCTCGTGGCTTACGCCTACAACTTTTGTTCCAAAGAAACGTTGGCCGAAGATTTCCGGAAATCGGGCTGCATGGCGGCCTTCGTGGAAAAAGTGGAGAAAAACTGGCTTGCGATATCTCACGACGGTGGCAAAAGCGCGATTTCAAAGAGATGGTCGAATTTATATTGCGCCAATTCCTTCGACACCAAGATACGCTCCATGCGCATCGACATATCCCGGGGCGGAGAACTGGACGATGCGGAAGTGGTAGGTGAACTCGCCAAGATGGAACACAACCGCTGGGTGATGGAGCAGTTGCTGCTCGGCGCCAGACCCGTAGACAGCAAATATGCCCGGCACATACCGATAGAAGACGATGATATCCGGAATAAATTGAAGAGCCGGAACATACACCCCGACCTGATATCGAACGAAAAACTTGGATCGACCAAAAAGTACGACGAGGGAATAGCCCGCAACATCCCCCTGCTCCTCTCCCTCGCCTCCGAAATAGAGAAATCCAACAATCATCAAACATGAAATAAATTGAACCATGATGGATGCAATCAACAGCCGATATAAGAAAATTGTGGAGAATCTCATCGAGATGAAGGATGTGGTCGTGCCAATATTGGGCGATGACATATTCTATGTGATGAAAGAAGGGGAAAGAAAGATGTCGATACATGAATATCTTCTTGAATCTTTTGTGGAGGAATATGGCGAGAATGGCATGACGAAAGAAGACAAGGCTGTTGTCACGAACGGTTTTTATTATGGATTGTCGAAACTAGAGCGATTTTTTCCGGATGATTTCGAGACAGACTACCGGTGCTATATCCGCAAAGCCAATAAGCAGGGATGGATAAGGATGGAAGACACGATAAAGGAATTTCTTGAAGCGTTCAGGTTTCCACTTCTTATCACGACATCTCCATTCAATTTTATCAGGGAGCAACTGACCACACAGAATTATGTGTCTTACGCCTATAGTCCGAAAAGTTCAAATACTGAAAGGCTTGAGAATCAGCAGCCATTGATATATCATATTTTCGGCACAGTTGCAGATGGAGCTGAGTGGGTGTTCGATGAAGATAAACTTCTTGAATTCCTGCACAGCCTCCACAATGAAGATACGACTTCGAAAGGCCTGAGGCAGTATATGGAGTCAAAAAACTGCCGTTTGCTTGCGATAGGATGTAATCTGCCCGATTGGCTGTTTCGCTTTTTATGGTATCCCATCAAAAGCGGATCTGGAAACGGGAGGCAGAAAAAGGGGTATTGGATAAATTCAAGGGAAATAACAGAGAGTTTCAATGATTTTCTCGACAATATTAATTTTTACACAGCAAGTGAAGTCAAAGACATTCTGTCGACTGCAGTTGCATTGATAAAGGATATTGAACAAGAAGAGGAGACAATGGCTCTTACAGAAGGGGAAGTTTGCTATGACGGATTCCTGTCGTACGCATCGGAAGACTATCTGATAGCTAAGAAACTGTTTAATCAACTTACCGACAAGGGATACAAGATATGGTTTGACAAGAAAGGTTATGCCAAACTTGAAGCAGGCGATAAATACATGAGAAAAATCAAGGCCGGATTAGCGGTTTCCAAATACTATATACCGCTGATAACCGGCAAATTCCTTAAGAAGATCCGTGATTCGAGTAGCAATCTTTCGCAGGAACTTGATCTGGCAAAGGAGCATTATGCATCTTTCGCAAATCCTCCTGAGAGGTATTCTGTTCCGGTATTGGTGGAGGGTAGCATCTATAAAGATGAAAATTTAACTAGCACTCCGGTCACAAGCGCACTGGTGGAAGGCTGGGCTAAATTCGAAATACTGCCCCGCCCATTTTTCTGGCAGATTAACATGTATTCATATTCGACAGAAGACACATCCATAGACTTTACATTATAGCGATATGAGGGATAAACAACATAATCCATACATAGGACTCCGAACCTACGAAGAGGCTGATTCCGCTTTTTTTCGCGGACGCAGGAAGGGGGTTGCCGACTTGTTTCATTTGATTGCGGAAAATGACGTTGTGGTGCTTCATGCCGAATCGGGCGAGGGTAAAAGCTCGCTGCTCAATGCAGGGCTTGTGCCAATGCTGCGCGACAAACGATATTTTCCCATTCACATCAGTTTTATTGAGGATGATTTCTCTAAAGATAATCCTGACTTCAATGAGATTGTGTATGAGCGGATCAAGAACGCTGTTGATATAGCGAATGATATGTCGGCAAATGGGGATATGTTTGAGAGTGGTGCGTCCGCGGATGGAAAGATATCGTTTCGCCCATTAAAGATTGCAGGATGCGATGTAGACTCATTCCGCAGTTTGCGTGGAAATATCTGGTGGCTTTTGCGTCATTATGTCTTGACTGTATATGGAGTTGAGCTTATCCCCGTTTTAATTTTCGATCAGTTTGAAGAGGTATTCAGCAAGCCAAAGGATATCTCATGGACAGAAGACTTTTTCTGTTGGCTTTCATCTGTGTTGAGCGATGAGGTACCGCAGGAAGTGGTTGCGCAGGTCAGGGAAGCCATAGGGGAAGAAAAGGTTTTCCCAAATTTATCTACGCAAAAGCATTACAAGGCATTGTTTTCGCTTCGTACGGAATATATGGGAGAACTGGATTATTGGGCTATCCAGCGCCATCATGTAATGGTGATGAAGAATTCCAGATATTGCCTTAAACCGCTTACCGAGGATGAGGCCGATGAGGTGCTATCTCTTCAACCGGCCTTCACGCCGATGATATGTAATGAGATCAAATCGGCCATCAGTACATACAGACGTGCGGACCACAGGAAGCGGCTTCCGGTAATACCGGCAATGTTGTTGTCTGTAGTGAGCACTACGGCATCTGAGAATATCCGGCGTGGCGATGAGGCATTCGTGCAAATGTCCGGAATGTCGGATGAGGCTGCTTCAAGAGATGTGTTCAACAGCGTCATCACGCAATTCTATAGCAAAGAGATAGCGGAAGCCTCAATTCCTGACAAGGATTTAGCAGCTATAGAGAATATTCTTGTAGACGACAAGGGTAAGAGAGTCAGAATAAAGGCTGAATGCAAAGCCCTGAGAAAAATGAAATTCGAGCAGAAATATAAGGATTTGCTCGAAGAGAAGCGCTTGATAAAATCAAGCCTGATCAACGGGGATGAGTATGTCGAATTGACTCATGATGCTTTGGCAAGGGTGATAATTGGTAGGCGTGAGAAGAGATCCATCAGCAATATCAATCTCAAAACCACAATCATACAGGCAGTCTTGATCATGATGGCTGCCCTGTTGGGCTTGGCATGGTCTAAGATTATAATAGGTTGGGGGTCTGAATATGCATTCATGTTGGATTTTAAGGAACGAGGTTTTGGCCGTCAATTGCTGAATTTTGCTATATTTTCAGGTCTGCTCTACGCTACTTCGTCTATGACAAGACGGTTGGGAACTTCGATGCGACTTGTGGTGTGGGGAATGGTGTATCTGGTCATGTATTCCATCTTTCTTGCAAAGCGCGGCATGCTTGATCCGCTGTATCTGGATTATAAGCTGTTGTTGTCGGTAGCCGTTACATGTCCGTTTTTTGCAGTGGGCGCATATCTTACCGGACGTGGATGGAAATGGAAGTGTATAGGATATGCAATTTGCGCATTGCTTCTGTTTCCCGTGATTTTGTCCTGTACGTCGATAGTGGCATTAAGCCTGGAGATGTTTGCGGTGTTTGCTCTCGGGGGGTATGCGCTGAAGAGGGAGGGGAATATGCCGGTAGTGTCATTGGTAGCGATATCCTTCATCATTATTTCTCATTTTCTTTATCATTATAGTTCCGGATTTGTTTTTGTATCATTGGCCGTAATCATCGGTTTGTTCATTATTCTTGGAATATGGGGCTTTTCATGGGAGAAGAAATTATCCGGCAGTAAATGTTTCGATGAAATATTCAGTTTCCGCCAGTTTTCCACCAATAAGTTTATCAATACTCTTTTCAATATTTTTGCAGTATGTATTGTGGTTTTCATTTCGATTTCAATCGGAATGACGCTTGATGGAAAGCTATCGTTATTGTCGTCTTTGCCCATCGCGCTGGCTCTTATATATTTCTATTGGCGATTTGGACGAAAAGGGGTGGGAGCATATCGTATGGGAATCACCGTTACGGTTATATTGTCGGTCTTTCTTATCTGTATATCTCAATTTTTTGTGTTTCATACGGTCTTCACCATAGTAGTCTGGATTCTTTCCGCGTCCGTGATATTGTTCATTGCCTGCAGGAATAGAAAGCTGAAAAACTCGTCGGAATTCTTCTGCATGAAACCTTTATCGCTTGCAAGTATGTGGCTTTTAGCAGTGGTAGGTTTGCCATTTGTTCTCATGGGGCATAATCTGTTGATTGGCGACGGGACTTACCGAGTATGGAATGGTACACTTAGAGCCAACCCATACGTGAAGTTGATGTATGTGAAAGACGGAGATGGGTTAGTAGGAGTGAGCGACAGATGGGGAAAAATGGTGATACCTGCCAAGTATATTTCAATCTATAAGACCCCTGATAATTTAAGAGAAGCTGAGTTCATAATGTACGATGGCGATATCCTATCATCGTGGAATCCTATTTATCATATTACGGAAAGAAATGCATTTACAGACAATATCATAGCCAGGGTCAACGAGTATATGAACATATCAGAACCATTGTTGCAAGGTATGTCGGTACGCGGATATCCCGAAGAAAAAATCAATTTACATGCGGAGAAAGCATTGATAGAAATGCTTACTGATGTATACAATTATGAAGTGGCCGGAAGCGCAGATAAAAGGATCAATGAGTTTGATTTCGGTGATGAGCGGCTTTTGACTTCTTTGGCAGCTGTGCCGTATGACAAACTTGATTTATCGCTGCTTGCATACACATCTGAAGGATTTCAAGCAATGGTGATGCGGCAGATAGTGCCAAATATGCAGATATATCCTTTCGGAAAGGTTTCGGATGTATTGCAGAAAGATTTTGAAAGGTCACAATATCGGCTCACGTGCACCATTTGTAATGGTAGTGGCGAACAGATTCTGAAGGATAAGATGATTGCTGAGAAATGCAGCGCATGCGAAGGCCGGGGCACAAAGGAAGCTGACGTGACGCCGGAAGAAATAAAGAAGCACTACAACGTTTCTCAAGATGCGGATGTTGATGTCCTTAAATCTTACGTCATAGGAGATTTGTATAGATGGTTGGGAGGCATATACCTTGAACTGAAAGATTATCGCACATCGGGAGAATACACTTCAAAAGCCATGGCTGAATCTTTTTCAGAGCCTGCCAGCGTAGACAATCTGATTGCTGATTATCTTACCGCTCCTGACCGAAACGCTCAGAAGTCAATAGAAAAGCGACTTCAGAACAGTCAGATGGAATTGATAAGAATTAATTCCGGCTTCATGGATTATCCTGATCCCAATCTTGAAGGAGCATGGAAATTTTTGCGCTACAATCATCTAATCGACATATTGGGGGCAAGAATACAAAGTCTGCAGGGAAAGATCAGTAGTCAGGACATCAGCAAACTTGAAGGACTTGTAGAGGCAATAATACCCCATTCAAGCTATTCATTGGCTGAATTCCGTCGACAAATACCATATTCTGATATTCAGAAGATACCGCAGCCAGATGGAGAACCTTTATATAGATATAAAGGGACAATTCCGTCGTTTCAAATCTCAAGATTGGGAAATGTCGGGATTTCTCCGTCTGCCAGATCATATTCATTCTATGTAAAGGATGGAGAACCCGTCACTCCGGTGTTGACTTTCTTTTCAGTAAGTAAAACGGATGAATCGGCTCCGGTGCTTGCGGTTGATTACCTTTCGAAGAAAAAATATTTTTTCGAAGGGGTGTGGCCGACATCTTTGTTGGATGCCGGGCAGCCGCGGAAGATAGCAGGCGGATTTGATCATGCCTGGTGTTTTCAAGATGGTCTGGCGGCTGTTGAAGTCAACGGTAGAATCGGTTTTATAGATTATGACGGCAAATGGGTGATTGAACCGCGATTTAAGAGTCCGTTTTCAGTTTCAAGTGAATTACAGCATCGTTTCATGGGTTTGTATAGTTCAAAAAAATATAAAGAACCGCTTTTCAATGATGGTGTGTGCCCGGTATATGACGACAATCTTCAACTCAGATATATCGACAGGACAGGGGACTATGTCAAAACTGATTTTGAAAAGTAAGATTGGAAACAAACGTAAAAGGAATAAAGATGAAGAAGAAGGAAGAATATCGGCCTAAGCCGGCCGACACGAGAGAGGTGAGGCTGCCTGAAGAACTCGAGGTGCTTGCCGAGGAGATGGCTCGGAACGTACATGAGGTGTGGTCCCTTAACCGCCTTAAAGAAGGATGGACCTATGGCCCGGAGCGCGACGACGTGGCCAAGACCCACCCCTGCCTTGTAGATTACGATGATCTGCCTGAAAGTGAGAAAACATACGACAGGGCTACATCGCAGGAAACATTGAAATTTATTTTGCTCAAAGGTTTTGAGATTTCAAGAAAATGATGTAAATTTGTGAAATCTTGCAATTGCCGCATTGTTTATGTTGTGTCGGCTTGCTTTTTGCCATAATACAATATTAATTCTAAAATCGTAGTCATGAGAAGAAATATCTTTGCAACATTCCGTTTGTCGTTGAAGATGGGATTGTTGGTTTTGTCTTTAGTCCTGATTGTTTCGTGCGGTCATAAGGATGAGAAAGAAATCGAGAGTCAGCAGGCATCGGGCGTGGTGCTTGTGAAAAATACGAGCTACTATGAGGTGGCGTTACCCAATGGCGAATCTCTATATTTTAGTTCCTACGATGAGGAAGATGGCATACGCGGTCTGTCATTCGAGGCTGACTCGGTTGAAGTTTCCAGATCATACGGAACAGGTTTTTTTGTGGGAAATGATGGCACGATTGCCACTAACGCCCACGTGATATCATCGACAATAGATGATGCGGAGATCAAAAAGTCTGTGAAAAAGATTTTCGATGCTCTTAAGATTGTGTTAGAACTTGAATACGACAGTAAAGTCGAGCGTCTTGGAGAAATCCAGCAGGCCTACGATTTTGCCAACATCAGTCCGGATGTCAGTTATACAGATTTCTACACTATCAGAGATATGCGCGACAATGCGGTTTCGGAACTTGAGGAGATGCAGAGCACTTATAAGGCTCTCGACCGGATTTCTGTCTCTGATACAGAGATAAAATATCACAACGAGGTGAGTATAGCCTATAATGACACCCACGTGACTAAGGATTCCGATTTCATAGAATGTGTGGTTCGTGGTAGGGATCAGGATCATGACCTCGCATTGCTTCAGTTGAAAGACAAGAAGACACCGGAAGGAAAATATGTGTTTGTGGTGGCTGAAGATGATCCTTTCGAGACATATTCCATCACTGACAGAATCGTGGGTAAAATCAATGGTGATAAAAACGAGAAACTTTTCGTGCATGGTTTCAACCTGGGTCCGCAGCTTGCTGTAACAGAAGAGGGTCTTAAAGCACAATTCACAAGCGGGTCTGTAAGTCAGCAGACTTCAGACCGGCTGATGTATTCAATACCGACGCTTCCGGGCAGCAGCGGGTCGCCGGTGGTTAATCGTGAAGGAGAATTGATAGCAATCAACTATGCCGGCATTGGGGGCACTCAGAATTTCAACTATGGAGTGAGGGTGAAGCATCTGCGATCGCTTATGAGAAAATGATGTAAATTTGGGGCAAGTGTATTTTAACATTCGGAAGTCGGATATGGAAACAAATATGGAGGCTCGATGCCTGGAGAAGGAGAAGGAATTGCTGGGGAAATATTTTGGAAATCTTGCGGATGAGGCTGCGCAGTGCCGGCAGGATATCGGTTGCTATACTCCGGATCTGCCGCTGAAGATCGCGGCTGAGTTCCATAGTTGTCTGGAAGAGTTTTGGCGGGAATATTCCGATGAGCCGTTGATTCTGGAAGAGCGGGAGCTTTTGAAGCACATGACGGAAGACGACCGCGAAGCGATTGGCGGAGCTTACGCCGATGCCGAAACGGTCACCTTGTGGGAGAGGATCACGGGCTCCAACCATGAGGACGTGGCATACTACAAGGGCTTGCTTCACGAATATACCAAAGATCTCCTCATGGTGATGCGTCATGATTTCCTGGAGGAAATCACCGGAAAGCACATCAACTGCAAAGCATTTGAAGACTGAACGCGCCGATGGCTCCGGTGGGGGTTAGAGGTGAGTCGGGTTTGATTTGGGATAGCGGAGAAGGTTTGGGTGTCGGGGGATGGGATTATTCTTTTTGGAGGCGGGTGGGGTCGGTGTTTTTCTCAATGCGGGGGGCGCGGAAGGTTTTGCCTGAGTTGAAGTTGCAGGTGACGCCCAACCTGACTGCCATATACTGTTTGGTGTAGGAAAGGCGGTCGTAGCCGGCGGATACTGCCCGGATCTTTCCTTTCCGCTGCAGGATATTTTCAAACCCCAAGGATACAGACCATCGTTTTCCAAACCGTTTTTGAACGGTCGGATTGAGATTCAGGATAGGATAGACGGTGATGTTGCCAACTTTCATCCGTGTCTGGTAGAAGCCATTAAATGTGATGTTGAAAGAATGGGGCAGAATGAAGGTCGTGCTTGCCACGGCCTGCAGATACCCGAAGGTGTCGAAACCGGAATTGATGTCAAGCTGTTGTGAGGTGACGGCATACGTGAGGCTCGCATATAGATTCCACCATCGGGTGAGGTTGATGAAGCCGTCCCCATGAATGAATCCGCTTCTGTCTTTGCCGGTATTGTCCCAGGTGAGATACATTCGTTCGGGATGCTCGGGGTTGGAGACAAACATCTGCCGTATGGGATTGGATGTCGCGGAATATCCGGCGGCGACGGTAAATCTGCCCGCCAATACAAAATCAAGACTTACGGCATCAACATGGCTCGGACGCAGGTCGGGATTTCCGACAGTGTAGGAATAGTCGGAAACCTGACGCACAGTGGGGTTGAGCGCCCAGAACGACGGACGACTGATATTCCGGTAATAACCGAGCACGACAGTGTAATCGCCGCGCTCCGTCAGGTTGAAAGCGACATTGGCATTGGGGAAGAGGTCAACCTCAGATTGGCGCGATTCTATTCCAGAGGTGTGATAATATTCGCCGCGCAGTCCCGCCTTAAAGCGCCAGCGGCCTGCCTGCGCGTTGAAGGTGACATAAGCGGCGGCTATGTCCTCACGATATTTGCTGTCATAGTCAAATGCTTGGTTACCTATCCATTGATTGTTGAGAAAATTGAAGTGTCTCGAATCATACCCGACATCGTTGTGCGTGTATTTGATTCCTGCAGTCAGCCTCCATCCCGGCTTGAAATTCTTCTGCAGGGAAACTTCCGTATCAAAGATGTTGTATCTGTTTGAGTTGTCGGTCGAATAGATCGAATCGTTTCCAAGAGGGAGCCATTGCATCCGGTTGTCTTCATCGGTCGAAGAGTATTGGAAGTTGTAATTGGAGTTCCATTTCAACGCCGACCCTTCGTTGTCGAGCAGATGTGAGTAGTGTAAGGCAATATTCAGGTTGTGAAACCTATATTCCGAGCGGTATGCTCCCAAGGTAGTCGCATCTGTCATATCAGACATCATCCGTGTGCGGGAGGAAACGTCAGTCTTGTTGCAGTCGGGATTATAGTCGATCTGCAGGCCGATATTGTCTTTTTCGTCAGGTTGATAGAAAACGCCAAGCATCACGTTTCCTTGCAAGGTTTTTGTCTTGTGGCGAGACATGCCGGCAAGCAAAAGGCCGGAATTGCTGTTTCCGGAATCTTCATGCGAGGTATGTCTGTCGGACGGAGAGCCATTCAGGCTGCCCGAAACGTTTGCAGTCCAATTCCCTGAGCGCAGGCTGATATTGGCAAAAGGATTGATCCATGTCTTGTACTCGCCGAATGTGGTGTTTAGCCCGGCAGCTCCGTTCAATCCATCTATACGGTTGCGTTTGAGATTGATACGTATAACTCCGCCCGATGATGATGCGCTGAACTCCGCTCCGGCCTTGGGTATTATCTCAATCGAAGCGATGGATGATGATTGGATCGAGTGTAGATAGGTCATGAGTTGTGTGCCCGACATGTTCACCTTCCGGTCGTCGATGAAGACGGTGGTGCCTCCTTGTCCGTAGATTGAAAGGGAGTTGTCGGTAGCCCACACTCCGGGGGCAGTTTTCAGCAGTTCGTGCGCGTCCTTGTTTGCTGAAAGAGGATTGGCAGCGACATTCAGCACCAAGCGGTCGGCTTCCCGGCGAATCAATGGAGCCTTTACCGTAACCTCCTTCAAAGCGGTGGTTGACGGCTGAAGCATGATGTTGCCAAGATCGCCATCATCGGGCGACAGAAGAGCATCTGCAAACCCGATGTATGACACCCTTATTCGGTTGCAATCATCCGGAACCGTCAGGGAAAAGCAACCGGCGGAATCAGTCACGCATCCTCCGGTGATGGAGTCGTTGGCAAACGCCGACACATTGGCAAACTCGATGGGGTGGCTGTCGGGATCAACAACTTTACCCTTGATGTTTTTTGCTGCGACATACGCATACGGCGACAGGAGTAATATGGATAAGATAAGTGTTTTCATTTCGTTTTCTTTATTCGTTGCCGGTTTTCATCAGCGGTTCCGGCATTCTTCAGTTATTCCGGTTTTCGTCAGCGGTTACGTCTTTTTTCAGTTGTTGCCGACCGATTCTGTAGTTGGCAAAGGCGTTGCTGCGGTGCCCGTCGATCTGATGCGACCAGAATTCAATGTCCCGTTCATAATCCTTGAGGTTATGTTTTGAGAAATCCCACAGTTGCCGTTGGGTCGGGAGCTGCATCCTGTCGGTGGTTTTATTCCGTGACTGTATCACGGAAATCTGGGCTATGGGGATGTCGCCATAGTCGTAGAAATCAACTACAAGCACACGTTGCTTTTTCCTGTCGAAATAGGTGTAAGTGTACATTTCTCCAGGTCGACGGTGCCAGTCTTCCACATCGTCGTCGTAAACCCACATCGTGTAAGGGCGCTCGTTGTCTTTATCCAGTGTGAGGCATTGCATGTTGGCGGTGAGCGACGATGGTCTTTTCGCAGGGGGCTCATTCATAAGCCTTACAAATATCTTTCCATGCGCTGGCGAATAGAACAGCACCTCGTCGTTTTGCAAACCGGTGGTCTTGAGTATGTCGGCGATGAACCGTTCCATTCCGGGATATTTTGCGGCTGAGTCGGCGCATGAGATTATGGCCATGTCGTCGGGAATCAGGACCTCTCCGAATGTCATCCGGTAGGTGGTGTCCTTGTCGATTATCTGGCCGTGATGCTTGCTGATGTGCCACTCCCGGTCGGCGTAGCTTACGGGCTTGAGTGAACTGCAGCTGCCTGCAAGGATTGACAGCAGGCATGCGGAAAAGATGATGATGTATTGTCTCATAGCGGTAGTAGTATTGGTTGATGTTGCAAAATTACCGCCAAAATCGACACAACAGTCTTAGCCGAACCTCCTTTAGTCTTAGTTAGTCTTAGCAGGATGGTGAGTAATGAGGATTTTTTGCTAAATTTGCAATATGAAACGTTTCCGCTCAATCACAATAATCACGTTGGCCGCCATCGCTGCGATGGTGGTGGCAAACATCGTGTATCTTCATGGCCTGTACGCTTCGATGAAGAAGCAGTCGATCCAGACGGCGACCGAATGTCTGCGCCGGGCAGACATCCTGGATATCATCTCCCGGATGAAAGGCACATCGCTGGGAGAGGATGAGTCGTTTATCCGGCTCAACCTGATGATTCAAGGTGAGAAGTCGGCCGACGGGGGCTATGAGTACCCGAATCTTCTGGAGAACATCAACAGCACCATGAGCGGGTATTTTCATTTCGTCGAGTCCAGTTCGCCCGACATGAAAGCGCGCGACTTTACCGACATGGAGCGGATTTTCCGGGAAGAGTTAGGCGATTTCGGGCTGAATCCGAAGGATGTGATTGTAGCGGCCTCTCCCTGCGAATCTGGCGATTTTGAGAAATATTGGGAAATCAGAATCGACGACTCGGAAGGCACCCCCATTGCAGTAGGCTACATAAGCCCCTTGTCGGGCTATGTCTTCAGCCGCATGGCAGGCATCATTCTCACCTCGGCTGCCATTTTGATGCTGATGTCGTTCCTGATATGGTATCTTCTTTATTGGGTAGGAAAACTGAGGTCGATAGAAGAGATGAAAGATGATTTCACCCACAACATGACCCATGAATTGAAAACGCCGGTGGCAGTGGCTTACTCGGCGGCCGACTCCATGCTTAGATATTACGACCAGAGCGATGAGCAGCGGAACCGGAATTTGCTTACCATCATCATGCAGCGCCTCAACTTCCTGAGCGGCATGATAGAGAATATCCTTTCGATGAGTATGGAGCGCTTCAAGACCATGCGGCTCAACGTGGAGAAAGTTGGGGCGAAGCAGATTGCTGACGATGTGGCGGGCATGATAGGGATGAAATCGGGCAAACCGGTGAGCATCAAGGTCGAGATTGATGATGATGTGGAGATTACCGCCGATCCTCTCCACTTCGGGAATGTCTTATCCAACCTTCTTGACAATGCGGTGAAATATTCTGGTGAGGCTGTGGAGATAAAGATTACGGCCGACAATCGGGAGTTGACTGTTGCAGACAACGGGGTAGGGATTGCGAAGGAAAATATACCGTATATCTTCGATAAGTTTTACCGGGTCACCGACGGCGACCGCTACGAAGTGGGTGGTTACGGATTGGGGTTATACTATGTGAAGAAGATTGTGGAGATGCACGGATGGAGCATTTCGGCGGCGAGTGAGGAAAACCGGGGAACTACTTTCACTATTAAATTCAGTGGCGATGAGAAAAGATAAGATACTGTTGGTGGAGGACGATTCCACTTTGTCGTTTATCGTGGAAGACGCTCTTCTGCGAGAGGGTTTCGAGGTGGCTACGGCCGGTAATGGCGAGGCCGGCCTCCGGAAGCATGAGGAATTCCACCCCGACATTGTGGTGGCCGACGTGATGATGCCGAAGATGGATGGTTTTGAGATGGTTAAGCTTATCAGGATGAAATCGCCGGATGTTCCTGTGCTGTTTCTCACCGCGCGCACCGCGCTTGACGATGTGCTTCATGGTTTTGAGATAGGGGCCAACGACTATATTCGCAAGCCTTTCCAGATAGCTGAACTCGTTGTCCGCATCCGGTCGCTTCTCCGGCGCAATAATTCGGGGGTGGAAGACTCGCTGATGGAGATTGCCGGATGCCGGCTCGATTTTGCAGCCCAGAAACTTTTTATCGGCAGCGGTTGCAGAGCGCTTTCCCACACTGAAGCCGTGATTCTTGATGAGTTTTTCCATCATCCCAATGAAGTGGTGGAGGCCCGAACACTCATGTATAGGATATGGCAAAATGACGATTACAACAACCTGAACCGCCTTCATGGCTTCATCTACAAACTCCGCAAATATCTCTCCTCCTCATCGCTCGATATCCTCAACATCCGCGGCATCGGCTACAAGCTCGCAAGAAAAATGTATTAACTTTGCAAAATAAAACTCGGATTCCAGAGTTGGAAATCCGAGCTTTTTCAGTCTTATTTTTTTGGTAGGTAAATACAGTGACTTCTTGATGTCAACGCATTATCTTCACTGTTTTGTGGGGATAGCGGAGAATGTAGCAGCCTCGCGGCAACCGGTCGATGAAGTCGGGTGTGGCCGCACGCATTATCAGGGAGCCGTCAAAGCCATACACGTCAGCATTGCCGGCGGATGAATCGGCTATCTCATCCACGCCTGAGGTCGCGCCGGTCACGGTGCATATAGCCTGTACAAAACCTTTTGAAGGGGTAGCCCATGCGTAAATATCGGTGGTGCCTGTTCCGGTGATTGTCACCAAGCCGTCTTCCAAGCCCACGGTGGCAACTTTCTCACTTGCGGAGGTAAATACCACCAAAGCATCATTGCCTTCGGGTTCAGTATGTGCGATTATTTGGAAAGTGTCGCCGATTGCTCCTGTAATCTCATACCTGTCGAGAGTGATGTATTCCGCTCTCACAGGGTCCCTCACTGTGACATGGCAAGTGGCAGACATTCCGTTGGCGGCAGTGACAGTGATATCTGTTTCTCCTTTGGCAATGGCTTCATAAATCACACCTTGGTCGCCTTTCTCGTAATATTCTATAATCCTTATTATTTCCGGATTTTCAACTTCCCATGTCACTTGCTGCGGAGCGGAGCCCGGATACACCCAGCATAGCAGACTACTTGTCATTCCAACCATAATATCCTCTTCAGTCATGGGAAGCCATATTCTAGTGATTGAGGATCCGCATTCTCCGAGTTGGAGCGGACAGTAGTCGCTTATGAGATTACCAGATTCGTTGCGGAAATATAATTCGAATCGTTCATCCTCACTGACGTAACATTGCTCGATATCCAACTCTTCTGCTCCGAAAGCAGGAAGAGATATTTCATATTCGTTTATTGGCTCGAAAAGTATACCCCAAAAACCATCCGGTGCCGAACGGACACAAAGATAGATTTTTGTATCAATGGGATTCTCAGATAAGTTTTCCACCGTGGCACGCAGATGAAAAACATCGCCCGACATCACCTTGTTCGGCTCGCAACGTATGTCGGTGATCCGGATATCACTGTCGGCGGCATTGCGTTCTTGCTCTTGCTCCGCAACCTTGTGCCGGGCGTTGTAGGCACAGCCGGGGTACATGGAACCGGAGCTGTCGGAGGTGTTTCCCGTTTTGGATTCCTCATCAAAGTAGAAGATGGTGGTTTTCACGCCGTTGTTTTCGCCGTTTTTGATTTTGATTTCAGCGTCGGCACCCGTGGCAAGCAGAATGCAGATAAATGAAAGCAGCAGTTTCTTCATAATATAGGAGTTTATTTCAGTAAATCATATCGGTCGCTATAGAAATTGTATATAATTGGAAAATTAGTAAATGCGACTACCGTAATTCTCAAATATGTATAGCCAACTTCTTAGTTCTGTGGCAAAGTTAGTGATTTATTTTGTAAATACTCTCAACATTTGTTGAGAAACCTCATTTTTTAACAATTAAAACTTTTTTTTTGATTCTTTAACATTTAAACTGTACTTTCTTTTTTGATTATTTACATTTAACCGGTGCTTTCGTGACTCTTCAGACGGAGAACAGGCATTAATCTCCTGCCGGCGGGAGTGTCGGGCCGGCAGGAGAATGTTTTTTGTCATACGCATTCTTTGGCAAGGTCATAGATGCGTTGCGAATGCCGTTGGCGGGCTACGGCCTGGAGGTCGGTGTCGGTGTCGCATTCATCCAGTATCTCTACGCCGAGCATTGTCTCGATGATGTCTTCCATGGTGGCAATGCCTCTCATGCAGCCGTATTCATCAGTCACGACAGCGATATGTTCCTTCTTTTCAAGCATACTTTTCCACATGTCGGAAACCTTGTCGTCTTCAAAAAATACAATATTCTCCGCATCACAGCCTTGACTTCTGTATCTTTCTTTCCCGAGCATATAGAGTCGAGGACATCGGCTTTTCTCACATAGCCGGTGATGTAATCCCGGTCGCTGTCGAATACCGGAATCCTCGAGAATTTTGAGAAATCAGGTTCTTCCTGAAGTTGCTGCATGGTGGCGTGGGCAGACGATGAAAACACAACTACGTGTGGCGTCATGATATCCTCGGCCCTTACATTCTCAAGCCGGAGGAAGCTTCTGATGATCCGGCTTTCCTGCGACTTGAACACACCTTCTTCCTCGCCGACGTCGACCATGGCGGCCACTTCCTCGCGGCTGACCGTGAGCGGTTGTATCTTGGGTGCGAAGCATCGGGTGAGGAGTTCGGAAAGCCATACCAGCGGATAGGTGATGATAATCAGTATTCTTATGATTCCGGTAGAGGGAAGGGCGAGCTGTCGCCAATAGGATGCACCGATGGTCTTGGGTATTATTTCAGACAGCACAAGGATGAGAAGGGTGAGTATGGCCGAGATGATGCCGAAATAAGCCTCGCCGAATACTTTCACCGATTCGGACCCGACACCTGCAGCGCCGATGGTGTGGGCTACGGTGTTGAGTGAGAGGATGGCCGCCACGGGGCGGTCGATATTGGTCTTGTAGCGCATCAGAAGGTCGGCGTTTTTAGCACCTTCGTTCTGCTTCATTGAGATGAAGGAGACGGGCGTGGAGAGTAAAACTGCTTCAAGCACAGAGCACAGAAAAGAGAGGGAGAGTGCTCCAAAAAGATATAATAAGATGTATTCCATGAATTTATGAGTATGTGAAACATGAGCCTGCACGTGTGCAGACTAATATCAGAGGAGACGAGACGCGATTTAGTGCCTCCTGCTATTCACGGAATGTGCAGTATAGGATATGGTAAACCTTGCATACGGAGGAGAGTGAACGCAATGCGGGCTTTTCAATTATATTATGGGAATAGTGGAATGATGTCGTCCCCGTGGGCGTAATCTCAGTCTGCGCCACTTCAGTTTCCGACGACTTTGATTCAACGCAGCATATCTCCTCCTGCTGAGGAATGGTCTCAATATTTTCCTGAAGCATGCCGATATTGAGCGATAGCATCACTGCCAACGCCAATGATATGCAAATGAAATATGAGCCTTTTCCGGGTTTCATTGAATCGTGTTTCTTTTGTTTTCTTTATTGATATTAACAATTATTGCCGGTTTTGGTTGAATTGCGGGCGGTAGGTTATAAAAGAAACCGCGTCGCGGAACGTGTAATGTTCCGCGACGCGGTGGTTGCAGTTATGCAGATGCTGCTTTGCGTTCGGTCTGATTCAGCGGTCGGTGTTGCTGAGCCAGGAGGCGAGGCCGGTGTTGAAACTGTCGGATGCCAACAGGTTTTCGGCTGTGATGTGCATGCGGTAGCGCCAGTAGTGTTGCGATATCGCCGGGATGTTGATGAGCTCGTCGTGCGGGTTCTGACGACGCATTTCACCGTTGGTGCTGAGCCAGTCCTGAAGCGGGAGGATGCAGAGCATGGAAGGCGACTTCAGGTGGAGGTCGATGATCTTGCTGCATATCCAGGGCTCGGCATATTGCGGGGCCGCTCCCGGCTCGTTGAGCACATGGTTGAAGAAGCGCTGTGTGGCCGAGGGGTCTTCCTCCCACCATGCGCGGATGCCGTTCATGTCGTGGGTGGAAGTGGTGCATACGCTGTAGTAGGGATACGCGTAGGTGTTGCCAAACTCGGTCTTGGGGTCTTTGGGCATACGCTGTATCTCGAGCGAGAGAATCTGCAGACGGTGCATCACATCCGGCACGCAGTCGGGAATCATGCCGAGGTCTTCGGCACATGTCAGCATGCCTGTGGAGTCGATGAGCGGGGGCAGCTTCCACATTGCTTTGCCATACCAGAAATCGTTCATCCGGTGATAGAAGAAATCGTTGTAGAGGCGGTTGAAGCACCAGCGCTCATAGTCGGTGAGCTGTCGGAAAGCGTATGTGAACTGCGCCGAGATGCGCGGATGATAGTGCCCCTTCTGATAGGGATCCTCGATGAAGAGCACATCGTCGAGCATATTCATCAGCGTGTTCTTGATGAAAGTGGAGTGCTGGTCGGGAGCCACGCGTGAGAAGTGGTCTTCAATCTTGCGCTGTGTGTCTACATGAGGTTTGAGGCGGTAGCAGCCGTTGCCGTCGGGCTCCAGATACTCACGCTTAACTTCCTCCTCGGCGTCGCCGAAGAAATCCTTCACCATCCACTCGGTGATGTGCGGACGGGCCTGGGTGTCGGGATGGATCCAGAAGTCGTAGTTCTTGCGCAGCTCCTCGGGCGAGAAGGGGAGGGCGGGGTTGAAGTAGCCGAGCAGACCGTGAACAGCGTCCATCGGAATCTGCCAGATGCGGAAGAATCCGAGGATATGGTCGATGCGGTAGGCGTCGAAATACTCCGCCATCTTGCGGAAACGGTTTTTCCACCAGGCGAAACCATCTTTCGCCATCTCTTCCCAGTTGTAGGTGGGGAATCCCCAGTTCTGACCCAGGATGGAGAAATCATCCGGCGGGGCGCCCGCCTGGCTGTCCATGTTGAAGAGCTGCGGATCCTTCCATGCGTCGACGCTCTCGCGACCGATGCCGATTGGGATGTCGCCTTTCAGCACTATGCCGTGCTGGTGGGCGTAGTCGCGCACCTCGCGGAGCTGGCGGTCGAGATGATACTGCACGTAGTAGTAATACATCACTTCATGCTCGTGCATCTTGATGAAGCCGTCTACGGCCTCTTCGTCGTATCGCGCATATTCACCCCAGCGGGAGTTGTCGGCGGTGTGGAAATAGTCGCGCAGGGCCGACCATGCCGCATAGCTGCGGAGCCAATAATCGTTTTTCTTCACGAAATCCTTGTAGGGGGCGCTGTTGCGGGTAGCCTCACCCTGCTCGGCGTAGAGCTCACGCAGGCAGCGGTGCTTGAGAGCGTTGACGGCCTCATAGTCCACCTGCGCGAGGCCGTTGAGCCTGTCCATCTCCTCGCGGTATTCGCGGCGGCGGTCCTTGTCTTTGAGATGCCCCACGGCCTCGAGCCTCACATACATGGGATGGAGCGCGAAAGTGGAGTTGGCGCTGTAGGGGTAGGAATCGGTCCATGTGCCGGTCTTGGTGGTGTCGTTGACCGGGAGCACCTGAAGAATCTTCTGGCCGGTGACAACGCACCAGTCTACCATCTTCTTGATGTCGAAGAAATCTCCCACACCCTCATCTTCATCCGAGCGGAGCGAGAAGACGGGAATGGCCGTTCCGGCTCCTTTCCACGACTTGCGCGGATTTTCAAACCGGATGCCGTCGAAGACAAGGATATTGTCGCTTCCGGCGGGAAAGAAGTCGAGGCGACGGTTGTCGCGGGCTTCCCAGTCCCTCACCTCGCGCGTCTTCTTGTCAATGATAAGGAACTTGTATTCGAGCGGAAGCGAGATACCGTTCATGTCGATTGCCGCTTCCCAGAGGGGATAGCGGGCATCGTTGAAGACTATTGCTTTCTCCGGGTTCCAGTCGCCGAGGTTGCGGCATGAGCCGCAGAGGGCAAGAGCTTCGTCGGGCTTCACCATCGGCGCCCACACGCGCAGCAGGGTGGTGCGTGGTTTCGGAGTCAGCGGCTGGTCGCGGAGGGTGCGGTTGAGCATGCCCTCGGTGAAAGCCGACGAATAGTAAGGCTTGTCGGCCGGGACATCCTGCCAGAAGGAATGGATGTCGTGGTCGGAGATGCCTTGGCCCGCGTCAAACCTGTGGGGTCCTCCCCACTCCTCGCGCCAGGGTTTTCCTTCCGCCTTGACTATGAAATTATAGTCGAAAGTCTTCACATCGGCAGGTATGTCGAGCGAGATCGACCAGATGTCGGGAGATGTCATCTCAAGTATCGGAGCCAGCAGTTTGTCGCCGGAACCGAGCTGGGGAATCGAACCGGTGATGTAGACCGATTCGCCCCATTCGGTATGGTATCCGATATGTATCTTTACTTTCATCGTTTTAAGGTTTTCGAGTTTTCAGGTTGCATTGCACCTCTATAGTTATAAACGTTCCAACTGCATTTTTCGCTTATCTGTAAGCCAAAAAATGAACTTAACCGCAGCGCGAGCTGCCGCAGTTGGTGCAGATGAGGCATCCTTCCTGATATACGAGCGATTCCGCGCCGCAGTTGGGGCATTTGCCGGAGCCTGCGGTGCCGTTGGGCACATACTTCTTGAGCGCGCGTTCCACCCCGTTTTTCCAGGTATTGATGTTGTCGGAGTCGAGTTCAAGACCCTGCACGAGTTTTATCACCTGATCGATGGGCATGCCGTAGCGGAGCACTCCGGATATCAGTTTGGCGTAGTTCCAGAATTCCGGTTTGAACTTCTCGCTCAGGCCCTCGATGGTGGTCTTGTAGCCACGTTTGTTGATAAACTGGAAGTCGTAGCGTTTCACTCCATCGGGCATTATCTCCTTTATGATCTTGCCGTGGTTGACGCTCTTGGGGCAGAAGATGCCGTCGTCGTCGTCGGCGAGGCCGGTGAATATCTCGTAGGGTTTGCCGTCGACGAGGCCCACGAAGGCAATCCATTTCTCCTTGTTGTTCTGGAAGCGCACCACGTCGGCCTCCAGCTCCTTGGGGCGCTTGGTGACATGGTCGGGGGTGTGGATGAGGCTTCCCTTGGCGGGTTCTTTTTTCTTCACCGCCTCGAGCACGTTGTTGCGTGAGCCGTCGCGATATACGGTGCAACCCTTGCAACCGGCCTTCCATGCCTCCATGTAGAGCCGGCCCACGAGTTCTTCAGTCACGTCGTTGGGGAGGTTGATGGTGACGGAGATGGAGTGGTCCACCCATTTCTGCACTGAGCCCTGCATCCTCACTTTCTCCATCCAGTCGATGTCGTTGGCCGTAGCCTTGTGGTAGGGTGAGCGGGCCACGAGCCGGTCGAGTTCCTCCTGGCTCATGTTTTTGCGCGGTTCGATTCCCTGGCTCTTCATCCAGTCGATGAATTTGGGATGATATACGATGTATTCCTCGAAAGCGTCGCCCACTTCATCTACGAAGTCGACGGTGACATTCTCGTCGCCCGGCACTATCTTTCGTTTGCGCTTGTAGACGGGGAGGAACACAGGCTCGATGCCGGAAGTGGTACGGGTCATGAGGCTGGTGGTGCCGGTGGGGGCAATGGTGAGGCAGGCGATGTTGCGGCGGCCATATTTCACCATCCTCTCGTAGAGATCGGGGTCGGCCTCTTTGAGGCGCATGATGAAGGGATTGTTTTTCTCCCGCTCGGCGTCGTACACCTCGAATGCGCCGCGCTCCTTGGCTGCATCTACCGATGCCGAATAGTAGGCGAGGGCGAGCTGTTTGTGTACCTCGGTAGAGAATTCGGTAGCTTCCGGAGTTCCGTAGCGCAGACCGAGAGCTGCCAGCATGTCGCCTTCGGCGGTGGTGCCGCAGCCTGTGCGACGTCCCTGCAGGGTCTTGTCGCGGATCTTCTCCCAGAGGTGAAGTTCGGTCGATTTCACTTCCTCAGTTTCCGGGTCGGCCTTTATCTTCGCTATGATCGCCTCTATCTTCTCCATCTCGAGGTCGATGATGTCGTCCATGATGCGCTGTGCCTTGCCTACATGCTTGCGGAAGAGGTCGAAGTCGAAACGCGCTTCAGGGGTGAAGGGGTTGCTGACGTAGCTGAAGAGGTTGATGGCGGTGAGGCGGCAGCTGTCGTAGGGGCAGAGCGGAATCTCGCCGCAGGGATTGGTGGAGATGGTTTCGAATCCGAGGTCGGCATAGCAGTCGGGCACGCTCTCGCGGGTGATGGTGTCCCAGAAGAGCACACCGGGCTCGGCGCTTTTCCATGCGTTGTGCACGATTTTTTTCCAGATGGCCTGTGCGTCGACTTCCTTCTGCACTAAAGGCTCGGCCGACTTCAAGGGAAACTGCTGCATGTAGGGCTGTCCCGACTCGGCGGCGTGCATGAAGTCGTCGTCGATTCTCACCGATATGTTTGCGCCGGTCACTTTCCCCTGCTCAAGTTTGGCATCGATGAAAGCCTCGGCGTCGGGGTGGCGGCTGCTGACAGTGAGCATGAGCGCGCCGCGGCGTCCGTCTTGCGCCACCTCACGGGTGGAATTGCTGTATCGCTCCATGAAGGGCACGAGGCCGGTGGAGGTGATGGCGGAGTTCTTCACAGGAGTGCCTTTCGGGCGCAGATGGCTCAGGTCGTGACCAACGCCACCGCGGCGCTTCATGAGCTGCACCTGCTCTTCATCTTCGCGGATGATGCCGCCGTAGGAATCGGGATGGCCGTCGAGGCCGATCACGAAGCAGTTGGAGAGGGATCCCACCTGAAGGTTGTTGCCGATACCGGCCATAGGGCTTCCCTGCGGCACAATGTAGCGGAAGTCGCGGACGAGTTCGAACACTTCCTCCTCGCTCATGCCGTTGGGGTAGCGGCTTTCAATGCGCGCTATCTCCGACGCTATGCGGTGGTGCATGTCGTCGGGAGTGCGTTCATAAAGGTTGCCGTAGGAGTCTTTGAGAGCATATTTGCTCGTCCAGACACGGGCCGCGAGTTCATCGCCCCCGAAATATTCCAGTGCTCCCTGGAATGCTTCTTCGTTGCTATAGGTTTTCTGTTGGTCAGACATTGGATATGTTGTTTTTTTAAGTGTCGGAAATAGTCGGGGCATTCATCCGAGAAGGCTTTTGAGCCGGTCTTCATCGATGATGGTGAATATCTGTTTGCCCGAGGGAGTGAGGGAAGGGTCGGGGAGAGCGAGGAGTTTGCCGGTGATGTTTTCCATCTCGGTGTCGGAGAGTTTCCGGCCGCGCGTGATGGCCGCGCTGCGGGCCATGACGAGGGCCATGCTCTGCAGAATGTCGCCCATAGGATTGGAGTCGACCCCATAGTCGGCCGATTCCTCCTTCACCGACTCCAGGATGCGGAGCACTACTTCGCGGGCATCGCCGCGGCTTATCATCGATGGCACAGCCGCGATGCTCCAGCGGTCGCCTTCCTCATATTCGAGAGAAAACCCTATCGATGACAACTCGGAGCCTATTCGGGCGAGGGCGTTCTGCTGGTCCATGTCGAGTTCGATGGTCTCGGGAAAGAGCACCCGCTGGCTCGTCACCTCCATTCGTTTCACGTCGCGCAGGAATTCCTCGTAGAGTATCTTGAGGTGGGCGCGGTGCTGGTCGATTATCATCACCCCGGAGCGGGTGGTGGTGACGATATATTTTTCGGCAAACTGGAAACAGTCTTTTGCGCGGGGCGTGTCGTTCTCCACCGGCAGCACGGGCTCCTCCGGCTGCTGTTGCGCCATGTCGTCCTGACGGTTCATGAACCGGGCATAGAGCGTGTCCCAGTTTTTTACTGAGTTGCGTCCCTGATAGCCACCCCCCGAAGAGTATTGCCTTGTCTCGCTCTGAAAAGATGAAGCAACAGGGCGGGAGGCCAGATGCGGCTGGGATGACGCGCCGTAGTCGATGGCGAAGGGGTTGTAGTCGTCGGGCACCTTGATGTCGGGCGATTCAGGCATTCCCTCGCCGGCCGGCTGCACCGGCACAAGTTCGGTGTCGAAGTCGATTTGGGGAGCGGCGGCGAACTTGCCGAGGGCAGCCTTCACGCTTGCGCCGAGAATGCTCAGTATCTCTTTCTCGCGCTCCAGGTTCACCTCGTTTTTACTGGGATGGATGTTGATGTCGATTTCAGCCGGGTTCACCTCAAGCTTTATGAAATAGCATGGTTGGGTGTCGGGTGCTATCATGTTGTCGTAGCAGCCGGTGATGACCTTGTGCATCTTCAGGTGGTTGATGTGGCGTCCGTTGGCAATGAGATGCCACAGCGCGTTGCGCCGTCGCGCGAATTCGGGCCTCGAGATGTAGCCTTTGATCTTGACGATGTCGGTGTCGACGTCGACCGGAATCAGCTGCATGTTGAGGTTGTTTTTCCAGATGTCGTTGATGCGCTGCAGCATTGTGCCTGGGCGCAGCTCGATGGCTCTTGAGCCCGTGTCGATGCTGATGCGCAGATGGTCGTTGACGAGCGCCATGCGTTCGAATTCACGCATGATGTGGCCGAGCTCTCCGCTGTCGGATTTCAGGAACTTGCGGCGCACCGGGAGATTGTAGAAGAGGTTGCGGACGCATATCGATGTCCCTTTCTCGCACACGCAGGGATCCTGCGCCTCCACCTGCGAGCCGTTGATGAGCAGCCGCGTGCCCATAGGGGCGTCGGCAGTGCGGGTGCGCAGCTCAAGTTGCGAGATGGCGCATATCGAGGGGAGGGCTTCGCCACGGAAGCCCATGGTGCGAAGTGAATAGAGGTCTTCGGCTTTGCTGATTTTCGATGTGGCGTGACGTTCGAAAGCCATGCGGGCGTCGGTCTCGCTCATTCCCTTGCCGTTGTCGATCACCTGTATGAGGGTCTTGCCGGCATCTTTCACGAATATTTTGATGTCGGTAGCGCCGGCGTCGGCAGAATTCTCCACCAGTTCCTTGATGACCGAGGCCGGGCGAAGGATCACCTCGCCGGCAGCTATCTGGTTTGCCACTGAGTCGGGCAGCAGTCTGATCACGTCCATAGCGTCAATCCTCCTTGAAGTAAAATTCGAGTTGTTCGGAAATCTCACCGAGTTCATCGTCCCAACGCACCTTGCCGTCAACGATGCTGCTCTTGGGGCGTATTGCTTCGAGCCAAATGAAGTTGGGCAGATATTTCTGTGCTTTCTTCACGAGGAAGAGGGGAGTGGTGTTGCCTGTCACCTCCGGCCACATCTTGATGCGTTCGATCTTGCGGTCTTTCATGTCGACGGTGAGATGGCTGCTTTCGGCGTCGACCAGTTTATTGTAGGATGAATCGTTCTCCATCGGCAGCATTATCACCTGCACGTTGCCCTCGACATAGAGGCGTTTCAGATAGTCGTCTTCAAACCATGCTTCCATAGTCTTTCCTGAAAGCTGATTGTAGTATTCCTCCTCCACGTGCTCCACCATGAGTCCGGTCTGGGGAAGGAGGGCATGGTCTACTGTGGAGTCGTTGAAGTGCAGTATTATTTCCTTGCCGGTGATCTGGCGCTCGCCGCTCCATACGGCAGGTTTGCGCTTCAGATACATCAGCGAGTCGTTTTCGTGAAACTCGAGTGTGTCGGCCACCCCCTGCACGTCGCTGTTGAAGAAGCGTCCGCGCGGATAAGCCATAGCCACATGATAGTCTCTTATGCTCTTGATCAGTTTTTCGGGTTGCATCGGGGCCTCGGGAGCCGTCGCGATGTCTGCCGCCTGATTGAGCGCGATGGAGTCGGCCGCAGTCCGGATGTCTGCGACGGAATCGACAGGGATGGAGTCAACGGCTATGGATTTAATGGCGACGGAATCTATGGCTATGGAATCGATCGGTATCTGGTCGATGGCGATTGAATCGGCAGGGATAGAGTCGGCGGCGGCGATGGCGGAGCCGGCTGGGGTGTCAACGGAAGCGGGTAGAGTGGTAGCGGGCATGTCGGCCACGGGAGCGGCGGCCGGAAGAGCGGCAGGCGCGGTGTCAGGCAGCGGTTGCGCGTCAAACCACCGGAGCATTATGCCGAGCATCTCCTCCTGCGAGATAGGTGCGAGCATTTCCGGGTCGGCCGGCCATTCCAGATATTCGAAATCGGCTATGTAGGCCTCACGGAGTTTTTCCCGTTCTATCTCGGCCTGAGTGGTCCATACGGTGTCCTGCCGCATGAAGGTGTAGATGGTGTCGGCACGCAGGAAGAGAGTGTCGGGACGAGAATATTCCTTCAGCAGCGGGTAGCCCGTTGCGAACGCCTCCTTGGTGGAGTCGTTGTACATGCCGAAACTGCTGATGAGTATCATCTTGTTGGCGGTGTCGGTGAGCACTGTCGGGCTGCTAAGCTTGGTGATGTCACGGTATTGGTAGGCGCGGCTGATGCGCGTGGCGTTGTCGTAGACGATCGAGTCGCCCTCGAGGAAGGTGGCGCGGCCGAGCGAATCCTTGTGGATTATGGTGGAGCGGCTGTCCATCTGCAGATTGTTGAGCTGTGTGTCATACCAGCCGCGCGCGGTGTAGATGGTGTCGTTGGGGCCGTAGATGTCGGTAGGGCTGTCGATCTGTGCCAGATGGGTGGCAGTGTTGTAGTAGAGGGTGTCGCTGAGAAGGGTGAAGTTGTCTTTGTGGTTTATCAGTTCCACATCGTAGAAAAACTCAGCATCCTTGGTCTTGCTGTTGTATTGGCCATAGAGCGAGGTGAGGGTGTTTACTTCATCTTTCAGAGTGCCACCGCATCCATAGTAGCCTATCTCCATGTCTACGTCGTAGTCGAGCGTGTCGGTCAGCAATTCTCCGCTTGGGTCCTTGAGCCGCACGGTGGGCTCGCTCGGTCCGTTGGTGAGTTTGGCGAGCCGTTCATTGCCGTTGTAGAAGAGCTGGTCGGCGAAGACGAAGAGGGTGTCGCCCTGCTCCATCCTCACGTGTCCGAAGGCGTCGAGCGAGTTGATGCCGGGGTAGTAGTAGGCGGAGTCGCAGAACATCCACATGGAGCCCTGACGGAACTTGACGTCGCCGCTCACAATCTGGCGCTCCACGGTGTCGTTCCATTGCTGGGCCTTGTAAAGCACCTTGGCGTTTTCGAGAAACACCTTGTCTTGCTGGTATCTGTTCTGGGCAGGGATCACCGGCCTGACCGGTTTTGTAGGTCGGGGGCGGGTGTAGGTCTCCTCCTTCTGCTTTGCTTTCCGGTTGTCGGCCTGACGGGCATAAGCCACGGCTATGTCGCCGGCAAATGCCAGCAACACAAGCGCGATCACCCCGAAGAATGCTCTTTGATACCTTGACATGATGATGTTACTGTTCGTTGGCTTTCTCCTTTTCCCAGCCGTCGTAGCGGAATTCGCAGTTGCTCCAGCCGTCGGAGATATGCACGTAGGTGTCTTTAATCTTCTTTTCCACCCAGTCTTTTATGATGCGCTGCTTCTCGCTGTTCTCATACATGCGTTTGAGCATGTTGTAGTCTTCGCTGAGGTTGGCCGAATGGCCGGGAATCCTGGCGTGAAGCCTCACCATTACCGCCACTTCCTGGTTGCGCTTCGGGTCGGTCATCACGAAAGGTTCGCTGAGCTCGCCCTCTTTCATTCCCTCTATGCGTTTTGCAATCTCCGGGGGAAGGTCCTGCATCTCGAAGCGTATCGTGCCGAAGCGTTCGCTTTCCTGATTGCTGTTGATCATCAGTCCTTTGTTGTTGCGCGAATCTTTGTCCTGGCTCACGTAGCGCACGGTCTCGTCGAAAGAATATTTACCGGCCACTATCTCCTTGCGGATCGAGTCGAGACGCATCGTGGCGTCGCGGAGGTCTTTATCGCTGACGTGGGGCTGGAGAAGGATGTGGCGCACGTTGACCTGGTCGCCGCGGCGTTCGATAAACTGGATGATGTGGTAGCCGTATTCGGTCTCGACGATGCGGCTCACTTTCTTCGGGTCGTTGAGGTTCCACGCCACGTTGGCGAATTCCGGCACGAAGTCGGAACGGTTGGCGAAGCCGAGCTCACCGCCCTTACCGCTGCTGCCTTTGTCTTCGCTATGGAGGATTGCGAGGGTGGAGAAGGGTGTCTCTCCCTTGTTGACGCGGTCGGTGAAGTCGCGCAGACGCGCCTTGATGTCTTCAATCTCCTGCTTGGGAATCACCGGGTTGAGCTGCGCTATCTGCACCTCGACCTGCATCGGCACGTAGGGGATGCTGTCGGCCGAAAGGCGTGCGAAATATTTCTTTACGTCGTTGGGAGTAGCCTTCACATTTTTGGTGAGGTTTGACTGCACCTGCTCCATGATGTAGTTGGTGCGCATTTTCTCCATGGCTTCGTCGCGCAGGGCATTCCACGACTTGCGGAAATATTCCTCCACTTTCTCGCGGCTTCCGAGGTTGGCCACGAAGAAGTTCATCTGCCGGTCCACTCCAGAGGAGAGCTGGCCGACGGGAGCCTCGATGGTGTCGATCTTCGCCTGGTGCAGGTAGAGTTTCTCGACGGCAATCTGCTCCGGAATCACGCAGTAGGGGTCGCCGCCGAGGCTGATGCCCTGGCTGCGCATCTGAGCGTACTGGTCTTCGACTTCCGACTTGTAGATGGCGTTGTCGCCTACGATCCATACCACTTCATCGATGACGTTTCTCTTCGGGCTTTCGGCCTTCTGCGAGGTGGCAGGCAGGCTTGCCGCGCAGAGAGCCAGCAATGCCGTTGCTATTATAGTCTGGTGTTTCATCTTGTATTGTTGCCTATAGTTAAAATATTTTTTTCAATCGCCGTCTGCCGCAAGGCTTTGATCAGACCTTTCTCGTAGTCGGCGAGATGATTGCTTTTGATTCTGTCTTCAATGATGGGAGCGGCATAATCTTCCGGCATCACGCCACCGGAGTGGCAGAAATCCGAGAGGTGCATTATGTATACCGTCCCGTTATGCTCCGTCTCGAAATTCACGGTCGAGGCCACGAAGCGGTCGGCGTCGCCGAAGCGGTAGGGAATCTCGCTCGTGATGGCATCGAAATCCACCCAACGGTCGGCGAAATACCGGAAACTTACGGTCTCTTTCCGTCCGATGTTTTCCAACTCGTCGCATGCCGCCTGGCTTCCGTCGGTCATCCAGCGCCTTATGTTGTCGAGGTGTCTCGACGATGCCGGCACCTTGATGAAGAGCCCTTTCACGATGGGGCGCTCCAGCCGGAGGCTTTCGCGGTGGCTCCGGTAGTAGGCTTTCACGCCTGCCTCGTCGATGGGCTGCACCCCGGCCGACCGCATTTTCCTGCGGTAGGAATCAGCGATGAGGCTCCGGCGGTAGCTCTCGGTGAGCCGTTCGATGCGGTCCATGTCGTCAATCTGGCCGGCCGCCAGGTCTTCGATGATGAATCCGTCGATCCACTCGTCGACAATGCTTGCCGTGAGGCGGGCGCTGTCGGCTGATGAAATGCCCGGGGGGAGCAGCCGGCATACGTCGGAGAGGTGCAGCACCGTGTCGCGATATTGCGCCAGGATGTCGCTCTCCTCCGAGGCGGAGGCAGCTTTGTTGCCTCTGCCACAGCCGCATGCGAGCATGCCGACCGATATGATTATCCCGAGTTTGTTCATCAAACAACAAAATTACAAAAAAAAATCGTGCCGTGCAAAAAAATTGCCCGGACCTCTTTTCAGCGACCCCTTCAGCGACCCCTTTTTAGGATAAGTGAAAACCCCCGGTCGGTGCGACCGAGGGTTGAAGTATGTGATGTCGGATGATGTCTTTGATCACTATTTTGAAGCGAGGGGAGCCGGAACGTTGTAGACGCGTGTGGCGAGTTCCTGGTCAAGCATGTAGAGGCCCATGCCGTTGTCGCCTACGAGTTTGAGGCGGTCGATGATGCCTTTAGCTGTCTCCTCTTCCTCCACTTGCTCCGAGATGAACCAGTCGAGTTTGCCTTTGGTGGCATAGTCAGTTTCCTCGTCGGCCAGTTTGTAGAGCGCGTTGATGAGGGCTGTCACTTTCTCCTCGTGTTCGAGAGTGGCCACGAAAGCCGCGAGGGGTGAATCCCAGGCTGCGGGCACTTCTGCGATGGGGGCGAGCACAACGCGGCCGCCGCGCGAGTTGAGATAGTTCATGAAGATCTCGGCATGAGCCTGCTCTTCCTTGAACTGCACCTTATACCAGTTGGCTATTCCGGCATAGCCTTCGCTCTCGAAGTGCATTCCCATTGCCAGATAGAGATAGGCCGACCAAAGTTCGGCATTGATCTGCGCGTTTATAGCGTCTTGAAGTTTTGTGCTTATCATTTCATCAGAGGGTTTCACCATGCGAAACCCGAAGGACTTTAAGTGTTGATATTTGGGTTATGTGTTTCAAATTGGATCCGGTGGCTTTAGAAGATTCATGCCACTTATTTCACTTTCTTCATCACCTTGGCATTGACCACGACGGGATATTTAGCCTTCAGGCGTTCCACCCAGTCCTGTTCGAGCTGGTTCTGATAGTCGCTCGTCACGAGGCCCTTCACGTCGTCGATGCTCTCAGGCATGTTGAGCATGCGCGGATTCCAGACGAAGTAGACAGTGAATTTCTTGTTGTTGGGCTTCACGGGAGCACCGCCGAAGACGGCGTTGTCTACCATCGGATTCTGGCCTTCTTCCATGAGGATGCGGTCGAACGACGCCTTTCCGGCAAATTTCTTTCTCAGCTGCTTCAGGTCGTCGTTGCCGTTGATTTCCTTCAGGCTTTCCCTTGCAAGATCGGCGATGGAGTCGTTGGCGGCCTGCACGAGGATTCCCTTCACGTGAGGCTTCTGCCATTTGTAGTCGCCGCGGTGGGTCTCGAAATAGTTGGTGAGGCCTTCGGTGTCTTTCGAAGCCTTGTCCCAGACCTCACGCAGGCTTGCCTCGTAGAGGAGCGATCCCTCGCGATATTCGTTGAGGAGATTGCTGTAGTCGGGTTGGTTGGCGTAGAGCCAGTCCTGCTCCGCTTTCACGAGGCGCTTGTCGTAGTAAGCGGCGATCTGTTTCCTCAGCATCTCCTCGGCATCCTTGCCTCCGGCTATGTTGAGCGGCTCGAGGTCGGCTGCAAACTCGCCCAGTGTGATGTCGGTCTTGCCGATGCGTGCTATAGGCTGGGAAGAGAGGCGGGCGTTAGCTATCCAAGCGCTGTCGAGGTCGTTTTCAAGCACTCCGGCGCAAATGGCTGAAATGTTTTTCTCGTTGAGCTGCCCTTTGTGTTTTTTAGCAAGGCTGGCTATGAGGTTTTCCCTCACGAGCCGGCTTCTGGGATCCTGCACATTGTTGATGCGCTTGAGCAGGCCCGGTTTCATTTCCTCGAGAGTGGCGGGTGCTTTGGCGTCGAGTTTTCTGATGATGTGCCATCCGAAGCGGCTTCTCACGGGAGTGGAGATCTCATCTACGTCGATCGCGAAAGCGGCAGAGTCGAACGGCTCCACCATCATTCCGGCACCGAACCAGTTGAGCTTTCCGCCGGCCCTGGCCGATCCGGGGTCGTCGCTGAGAGTCTTGGCAAGTTCCTCGAATTTCGAGGGGTCGGCCTTCACTGCCGAGTAGATGCTGTCGATAGTGGCTTTGGCTTTGGCAGCCTGTTCGGGAGTTGCGTCGGGGGTTGCCATCTTCATGATGTGCTCCACCAGGACAGTGCCGCGTGCCGGACGATGCTTTCCTCCCTTGAGGATATGGAATCCCTGTCCGGAGTCGATAACATCCGAGATCTCACCCTGCTTCAGCTGCCATGCAGCCTTTTCGAAAGCGTAGGGGAAGCGGCCCTCGGTGATGTATCCCATGCGTCCGCCCTCGCTGTTGCTTCCGCGGTCGACAGAATAACGGCGTGCCAGTTCAGCATAGTCGGCGCCTCCGATGAGGGCATCATGGATGGAGTCGGCGCGCTGGCGGAATTCTTCGGTCTCGGCCGAGTTGCGTCCGTGGGGAAGCATGATGTGGAAAGCCTCCACTTCCTCGCGGCTGCGGTCGTAGGCTTCGGCCACAAGATTGTTGATGAAGAGCGAGTCGGTCATGTAAGGAGTGGAGAGATCGGTGCGGTACTGATCCATCTCCTTGATGAAAGCCGGGAGGGTGTCGAGGCGTTGCGCGAGGGCATCGGCCACTTTGAGCTTGTAGATTTTGAACATCTCAGCGTATTCCTCGAGCGACTGAGGATCCACCTGCTGCTGCCGGTTTTTGTTGTAGAGATATTCGAATTCCGAGCGGGTCACACCCTGCCCGTCTACAGTCATGATTATCTCCTCTTTCGCCGCGCAGTCTATCGAGATGCCGGCTGCGATTGCTAATGCTGTGATTAAAGTTCTGTTCATTGTCAATGAAGTTGTCTTCAAATAAAAAAAGGAGGAATTGGATTATTCCTCCTTTTCTAACGCGATAATCATTTAAAAATTGTATTTTAAGTGTCTCTAATAAACATTAACTCATTTATTCGGGTCATTTATCCTGCAGCAGGGCGTTTTCAGCCGATTTTTACTTGCCGGCCGACTGGTTGAGCCCGGGATTCTGCGATAGTTTGTCGAGAATGTATTCGCGGGTCACCTCGAAAGTCTTGGTGTCTGACGAGGGTGTCTCATACATGGCGTCGACCATAAAACTTTCCACGATGCTGCGCAGACCGCGGGCTCCGAGCTTATATTCGATAGCCTTGTCCACAATAGTGTCGAGTGCTTCGTCGGTGAACTTTAGTTCCACGCCGTCCATTTCGAACAGTTTCTGATATTGACGCACAATGGCGTTTTTCGGTTCGACGAGAATTCTCCTCAACGCCTCGCGGTCGAGCGGATCGAGGGCAGTGAGCACCGGCAGACGTCCGATGATTTCCGGAATGAGTCCGAACGATTTCAGGTCCTGGGGCATCACATAGCGCATCAGGTTCTCGCGCTGCTTCTTCGCTTCGCCAGAGTTGTGGCCGTAGCCTACGATGTGGGTGTTGAGGCGAGCGGCGATCTTGCGCTCGATGCCATCGAAGGCACCGCCGCACACGAAAAGAATGTTTTTCGTGTCGACCGGTATCATCTTCTGCTCCGGATGCTTGCGGCCACCGTTTGGCGGCACGAGCACTGTGGAGCCCTCGAGGAGTTTCAGCAGACCTTGCTGCACGCCTTCGCCGCTCACGTCGCGGGTGATGGATGGGTTGTCGCTTTTTCTTGCTATCTTGTCGATCTCATCGATGAAGACGATGCCGCGTTCGGCTTTCTTCACGTCGTAGTCGCAAGCCTGCAGCAGGCGGGTGAGCAACGATTCGATGTCTTCACCCACGTAGCCGGCCTCGGTGAGCACGGTGGCGTCTACTATCGTGAAAGGCACGTCGAGAAGCTTGGCTATGGTCTTGGCGAGAAGGGTCTTGCCAGTGCCGGTGGGGCCTACGAGAATCACGTTCGACTTCTCGATGTCGACATCCTCGGAGTCCTGAAGGCCGGCGTCGAGACGCTCGATGCGTTTGTAGTGGTTGTAGACAGCCACCGACATATATTTCTTGGCCTCTTCCTGCCCGATGATGTATTGATCGAGAAACTGCTTGATTTCCTTCGGCTTCGGAATGCTGCGGCGCTGCGGCGCCTTCTTTGATGAGGCCGACTCGCGCTGCGACAGTTCGGACTGCGCAGCCTTGTCGATATAATCGATGCAATCGGTGCAGAGGGCGAGCCCCGGCATAATCTCCACCACGGGAGTTGATGCGGAATCGACCGCGCCACACATGGCGCATCTCAGACCGTTGCCTGTATTTTTCTTGGCCATCGTGAATGCTGCTTATTTCTTGTCTTTTACGAGGATCTGGTCGATCATGCCGTATTCCTTGGCTTCAGCTGCAATCATCCAGTAGTCGCGGTCGCTGTCGGCGGCCACTTTCTCCATGCTCATGCCGCTGTGGTCGGAGATGATGCGGTAGAGTTCCTCTTTGAGTTTCAGAATCTCGCGGGCTGTGATCTCGATGTCGGAAGCCTGACCCTGGATGCCGCCCATCGGCTGATGAATCATGACGCGGCTGTGGGGCAGCGCGAAGCGTTTTCCCTTCTCACCGGCCACGAGCAGCACGGCTGCCATCGACGCGGCCATGCCGGTGCAGATTGTCGACACGTCGCTGTTTACATACTGCATGGTGTCGTAGATGCCGAGACCGGCATACACTGATCCACCGGGTGAGTTGATATAGAGCGAGATGTCTTTGTCGGGGTCTACGGAGTCGAGATAGAGCAGCTGTGCCTGGATGATGTTGGCGCTGGCGTCGGTCACCTGTGTGCCGAGGAAGATGATGCGGTCCATCATGAGGCGCGAGAATACGTCCATCTGAGTCACGTTGAGCTGACGTTCCTCGAGGATGTAGGGGTTCATGTAGTCGGCGCTGGGCACCGCTACGCCGGCCTGGCGGTTTACGGCCTTCTGATAGCTGTCGAGAGTGCTGCTGCTGATGCCGAGATGCTTCACGGCAAATTTATCAAATTCATTCATTGTCATACGGTTGATTGTTGGCGCCGGCGGCCGTGGGAGAGAGGCCTGAGGGCGCTGATTGATGAAAAAAGGCGGCGTTGCGGATCTCCGCACCGCCGCCATATATTTGGCCCGGGGGCTTTGACTTAAGCCTCTGCCGGAGCGAAGAGTTTATTGAATTCCTCTACGCTCACGCTCTTTTCTTCGAGAGTGACGGCATTTTTGATTGCCTCGTAGAGTTTCGATTCGAATGCCTGGTTGCGCACCTGATCGCCCTGCTGGCCGTTGAGGATCTCGTCGGCATATCTGTCGAGGAGGTCTTCAGGAGCGTTGGGCATGCCGTACTGTGCAAACTGGTTGGCAACGATGATTTTCGCAAGGTTCTTGACATCTTCGGCAGATACTTCCACCTTGAGGTCTTCTGCGATCTTGTTGCTGATAAGCTGCCATACGAGCTGCGGACGTGCAGTGGCGTATTCCTGTTCGATGTTTTCATCGTTGAGGTTTTCGTTGGCCTGCTTCAGATAGTCTTTCAGCACTGCATCGGGGAGTGTGAGTTCGCCCACAGCTTTCAGGATAGCTTCGCGAGCGTCGATAGTGAAGCGGTAGTCGCTGTCGTTGCTGAGCTGAGCCTCGATCATTTCCTTCACGCCCTTCTTGTAGCCTTCCTCGTCGGTGACTTTGTCTTTGCCGAAGAGGCGGTCGAAGTATTCCTGGTTGAGTTCAGCGGGTTTGAGCACGATGCAGTCAGTCACTTCAAACTGGAAGTCGCCTGTGTGGTTGGCTGCGTCAGCTTTGTCGATGTGGAGCATGCTGCTGAGTTCCACGTCGTTGGAGTCGCAGGTTGCAGCGGGGTTGAAAGTGAACTTGTCGCCTACTTTCTTGCCTACGAAGAGAGCCTTCTGCTCCTCGCTCTTGAAGTGTTCGGGGCCTACGATTCCGTTCTCAACCACTACGCCACCTTCCTTGACGGTGCCGTCTTCATTGAGTTCGGTGATGATGCCTTTCACTACTGCGTTAGCCTCTACGGTTTCGCCTGATTCCTGAGTGCCGAAACGACGGCGCAGGTTGTTGTCCTGTTCGTCTACCATCTTGTCGGTAACCTCGATGTTGTAGTAGGGCACTTTGAGGTCTTTGTTGACGGGCTCGTTGATTTCAGGAGCGAGACCAACCTTGAACTTGAAGGTGAAATCATCGTTCTTGATGTCGAACTTGTCGTCGGCCTGGGGCACGGGATTGCCGAGCACTTTCAGGTTCTGTTCCTTTATATAATTATAGATGGCTTCAGATGTGGCTTTGTTGACTTCGTCGTATTTCACAGCCTCGCCATATTTGCGCTGGATCATAGCGATGGGCGTATGTCCGGGGCGGAAACCGGGTTCGGGACGGTTTTTGGCGATTGACTTGAGGGCTTTCTTTACGTTGTCGGCGTAGTCTGCTGCTGTCAGTTCTACGGTCACGATGCCGTTGACATCGTCGATTTTTTCAAACGTTACGTTCATTGCAGTTTTTATGAGTGTATGTTTTGTTTATTTCTTTATCCAACAAATTCCGTGCCTGTTTTATCACGTTTTTTGAATTTGTTAAAAATTTTTGGGTTTATTTCGCAAAATTAGCAAAAAAATCTGAACTGAGCAAATTAGAATGCTAAATGTGGAATAATGTTGAATGTCGAATTTTGAATATTGAATTAAATAAAGCCGGGAAATAGATGCGAATTGTAATTATTCCACATTCCAAATTCAACATTCATACAGCCTCTCTTCGCCCCGGATTTTAAGGGATTAACTGCACCTGCAGGTATGTCGGTTGCTTCGCAGCCGTGTCGAAAGGAATGTATATTACATTGTATCTGACTGTATTTCAAACATTTGTATAGATTGTGTCCGGCGTGTTGACGCCGATGCTGTTCAAGTTTGAAAATCAGCATTATTCTTTCCAATTCTTTCCAATGTTTTAAAAATTGGAAAGAATTGTAAAGAATTGGAATGTTTTTATGCTTTTATTATTTCATCAAACTTCTCGGATTTTATATAGCCACGTTTTACTTTATTAAGCTGAATTTCAACGATTGCTCCCATGTCGATCAATCCTGAAATATCGTTTTTTGCAGTTGTGGGTGATATATTGAAGCGTGTTTGGTGATCCTTAACTGTAATCATTAGCTTAGGATTGTCAATAAACATTTTTATTATGTCGGCTTGACGTGCATTTATGCCACCAAGTTTCAAATATTGCTGAGCTGCTTCTCTCTCTTTATTTTTACGCGTTATGTATGATTGAAGTTCTTTGAAAGCGATATCTAATACACGAAGATTGAATGAAATGAAATATCCGATATCATTGTTTTCAGACTCAGAAAAAAGATATGACTTTTCATAACTTGCTTTTGCTCTATAAATCACTCTTGAGATTGACAGATATTCTGTAAGCCAATATCCACGCTTAAGCATATACCAATAAAATAAAGCGCGGGCTGTGCGTCCGTTGCCATCTACGAATGGATGGGCATACGCAAGCATGAAGTGTATAATTATAGCTCGTATGATAGGGTGAATGAAGATTTTATCATCGGTACTGTTGAAAAAAACGCAAAGATTTGATACAAATTCCGGGAGTTCCGTATGGGAGGGAGGTGTATGCACTATCTCTCCGGTAACTTCATTCATTACCACAACATTGTCATCTTGGCGGAATCTGCCGGCATCGTCGGGATCGTCGAGAGTTCGTTCAGTCATGAGACGATGAACCTGCATCAACAATTCCGGTGTAAGATCTTTATGCTTGTTCTCTACAATAAATTGTATGGTTTGATAATTATTGTGGATCATTTGCTGGTTTCGATCTCGTGGAGCCAGTTTTTTACGAAGCATTTCTTTAGCTACCTTACGTGTTGTGGCCGCACCCTCCATCTGACTGGAAGAGATGGCTTCTTCCATCAACGAACTTACAAGATACTGTTCCCTATGGGTGTTTTCAATTATAGCATCATTTCCCCATGAACCACCAAAATTCATGTCAAATTCGTGGCAGAGTTTTTGCATTCGGTTGGAAAGAGAAAAATGCACATTATATGTCGGCCAAACATCTTGACGATGCATAAGACGGTCGGCCAAAACGGCCACCCACAAATCGCGGGGAGTCATTCCATTGGCTGGAGCAATATATTTTATTTTGCTCCAATGCTCATATTCGGCATTGCATTTGTCAACGAGGCTACGCAATTCGGGAGTGAATGGTGTGCCGAGCCTCTTCAACAACTCTTGAAAGTCAACCTTTGGTGCTAATTCAATGTCCATAATATTTCTCAGCGTTTATTTCAGCCCATGCGATACTTTCTGTCACGATTGATTAAGACAGAAAGTCCCTCTTAGGTGAAAATGTAATGCTTCTCCATTTTTTTGTCGATTCCAGATTGTTATCACTGTAGTTTTACAAAGGTAGTGATTTTTTTTTAAGTGGCAATTTATTTTATAAATATTTTGATCTTGGTAGACTGTTTATTCTCTAATGCTTGCAGTGTGCAGTATGAGATATGATGAACTTTGGAGTGCAACTCCAGCTCGAACGTTGAAATTGGATTGTGGGAGGCTTGAAAAAGTAGTCAAAGGTGGCTGGAAGGCCACCTTTGATTGTGAATTTGCAGGCGTTTGGAGAGGAGGAATCAGTTGCCCATGTCGGAGAGGAACTTGATGCGGACGAGGCGGATTTCTTCTTCGGTGTAGTCCTCGCCGAGTTCCTGGATGGCTTCCTCGAGGTTGTCTTCCTCGGTCTCCTTGAAGTAGTCCATTATGTCTTCCTTCACTCCTTCCTCAAGCACTTCATCGAGGAAATAGTCGATGTTGATCTTTATGCCCGCCGATACGATCGATTCAAGTTCGTCGAGTACCTCCTCGAAGTCGAGGCCTTTGGCCTCGGCAAGTTCGTCGAGGGCAATCTTGCGGTCGATTCCGGTGATGAGATACACCTTGATCTTCGACTTGTTGGGCATCATCCTCACCTTGAAGTCTTCGGGCCTCACGATGTCGTTTTCCTCCACATAGCCCTTTATTGTCTTGAGGAATTCATCGCCGAAGCGTTTCGCTTTGCCGGTGCCTACTCCTGGGATGAACGACAGTTCCTCCATCGTGACGGGGTAGGTGGTGGCCATGGCCTCGAGCGAAGCTTCCTGGAACACCACGTAGGGAGGCACCTCGTTGCGGCGGGCAATCTTCTTCCGGAGGTCGAGCAGAATCTTGTAGAGCACCTCATCGGCAGCGCCCGACCCGGCAGTGGGTTGCGGCTCCACGGGCTCGTTTTCGGAATATTCGGAATCTTCCACAATCTTGAACTGCGGCGTCGGGTTCTTTATATATTTCTTACCCTTGGCCGTAGCTTTGATAATACCATAATTCTCAATATCGCGTTTGATGTAGCCCGCGATATCGGCCTGACGGATTACGGCGGCAAGCATACGCTCGTCGCTGTTGGGCATGCAACCGAAAAGGTCGTTCTGGTCATGTCCGTTGGAGCGGATTTCATCAGTGGCGCGTCCGATCATCATGCAGATGATGTATTCCGCCTTGTACTTTTCCTTAAGGGATAAAGCCGTTTCGATCACGGCGCAAAGTTCTTCTGTAGCTTCCACTTTTGTCTTAGGTTGTTTGCAATTGTCGCATCTGCCACAATTGTCATGGTCATAGTTCTCGCCGAAATAATGGAGAAGGATGCGACGTCGGCACACCGACGACTCGGCGTAGGCTGCGGTCTCGGCCAGCAACTGGCGACCGATCTCCTGTTCGGCGGATGTTTTTGAGAGCATTAGTTTGTCGAGCTTCTGAAGGTCTTTCCGCGAATAGTAGGCTATGCACACGCCTTCGCCACCGTCGCGTCCCGCACGTCCGGTCTCCTGATAATATCCTTCCAGACTTTTCGGTATGTCGTAGTGTATCACATATCTGACGTCGGGCTTGTCGATGCCCATGCCGAATGCTATGGTGGCCACTATCACGTCTACCTCCTCGTTGAGGAAAGCGTCCTGGTTCTGGCTCCTCTGGGCGGCCTCGATGCCGGCATGATAGGGGAGAGCCCGGATGTTGTTGACTTTCAGCAGCTCTGCCAATTCCTCCACTTTCTTTCGGCTCAGGCAATAGATTATGCCGCTCTTGCCCGGGTGTTGCCTCACGAAGCGGATGATGTTGGCGTCGATGTCTTTGGTCTTTTGTCTTACTTCATAAAATAAATTATCTCTGTTGAAACTTGATTTGAATACTCTTGCCTTGAGCATGCCCAGGTTTTTCTGGATGTCGTGCTGCACTTTCGGGGTGGCGGTCGCGGTGAGAGCGATCACGGGGCGGTTGCCGATGCGGTTGATGATGGGCCGTATGCGGCGGTATTCCGGGCGGAAGTCATGTCCCCATTCCGAAATGCAGTGTGCCTCATCCACTGCGAAGAACGATATGTTCACTTTCTGCAGGAAGTCGGCGTTTTCATCCTTGTTGAGCGATTCAGGCGCCACATAAAGCAGCTTGGTGCGTCCGGCCAGCACGTCGCTTTTCACAGCCTCGGTGGCGGCACGCGTGAGCGTGGAGTTGAGGAAGTGTGCCACCGAGTTGTCTTCCGAATAAGCGCGTATCGCGTCTACCTGGTTTTTCATCAGGGCTATGAGGGGAGATATCACTATGGCCGTGCCCTCCGACATCAGCGCCGGAAGCTGATAGCACAAGGATTTGCCGCCTCCGGTAGGCATCAGCACGAAAACGTCGTCCCCGCCGAGAAGGGCGCGGATGATTTCTTCCTGCTGACCTTTGAAGGTGTTGAATCCAAAGTGTCGAGTCAGTGCGTTTTTTAGGGTTTCGGGGTCGGTCATTTGCTATAAGGATTGAGGAGCGGCAAGGCCGCTTTGTGGATATATACACAAAATTACAAAATATTTCCGTAACTGCAAATATTTCCTTCTCTTTTTTATTGAAGATGCCTCAACTTTTTTCGCCGCCGGGAATTGCCGGGAATCGGCAACGGGGTAGCGTAAAAAGCGCCCTGTTCAAACTTCCGGCACTATCAGCACCCGGCTTTTTGAATCGTTGCCGTCCTGAACAAGCTGAATCTGTACGGGTATGCGTTCGCGCAGCTCTTCCACATGGCTGATTATGCCCACGTGCCGGCCCCCTTTGCTGTGGAGCTGGCGCAAGGTGTTGATGGCGTTGTGGAGCGGCTGGCCGCTAAGCGTGCCGAAGCCCTCGTCGATGAAGAGGGTGTCGACTGCAAGAGTCTGCCCGATGTCGCTTAGCGCCAGTGCGAGCGCCAGCGACACGAGGAATCCCTCGCCGCCCGAGATGGTGCTCGCGGCGCGGCATGTATACCCCTGCCAGGCATCCACGAGCATGATTACGAAACTGCCCGGCTCCACCTTCAGCGAGTAGCGGTCGGTCAGCGTGCGCATGTAGTGGTTGGCGGAGTTTACGAGATTGCTCAGGACGTAGCTCTGGGCTATCTTCCGGAATTTGCTTCCCGTCGAGTCGCCTATCAGCTGGTTGAGTCGCGACCACTGCTCGAAAATCTTCTTTTTTTCCTCGGCCTCCGAAATCAATGTCTGGAGCCGCCCCCGGTTTTCCTCGTCTTGTTGCAGGCGCAGTGTTTTCGCCCCTTTCTCTTCCCCGAGTTTCTGAATCCGGACATCAATGTCCTTGATGGCGCTTTCGAGTGAAGTCCGGTTGTCGGCTTCATTGAAATCGGGCCGGTTGAGAAGAAGTTCCTTGCGTTGCTCCTTTATCAGGCTGAGCGAAGACTTCTTTTCCGCTATGTCGATGCGTGTTTTCTCAATCTCGGCGTTGAGGGCATTTATCTCCTCGGCCGGGTGAAGGTGAAGCATTTCGAGAAGTTGCATGGAATATTCCTCATGCCCGGAGAGATAAGCGTCAAGATCCTTTTGGGCAAGCGCAGCGTCGGCCAGCGATTTCTCCCTCAGCCTCATGGCCGAGCCGATGCGGGTGCGCAGACGATTGGCGGCTGTCAGTATGTCGTCGATCCGCTCCGGTTTGCCAATGATGTCGTCCTCCGCGCCAGAAAGCAACTCCCCGATGGCAGCCGATGCTTCCGCCACATTTTTCAGCAGCGTGCTGTTTTCTCTTTCTGATTGGCGCAGCGCATCGAGTGCCTTGATATTGCTGTCGTAAATTTTCGCTTGCTTCTTCAGCTCGTCGATGAAGGCTGCCGTGTCTGATTGCCATGCGTGTTCCCATCGCGTGTCGGCAAGCATTGCGGCCACCTCTTTCGCGGCGGCCTCCGCCTGTTGGATATAGGTAGCCATCAGCGAACTGTTTGTCGCGATATTGTTCTCGCATCCCGTTATGGCGGCTTTGGCCATTTCAAGCGATTTGTTGCTTCGCTCGAGTTCTGCCTGCAAGCGGTCGACTTCCTTGCGGCATCCGGTCACATCCTTTGCGAGAGTATCGGCTGCCGCGATCCGCTTGTCGAGCGATTCAGATTCTTTGCCGGCCTGTTCGAGTTTTTCGGCAATCAAACTGCCGGTGTTGTCGCCAATCACTCCCAGACCACATTTATCGCAAATCTCCCGGACCGCCTTTTGTGCATTTTCGAGAGCGGCGTCTTCTTCGGCCGATTTCTTCCTGTCAGTTTCCAGCCTTTCGCTTTTCGCCTTGATGTCGGCTTGCAGCGACAGCTGCTGTGCATTCAGGTCGGTCACTTTTTTTTCGGCGTCGTCGGAAGCCTTCTTCAGGTTGCTGTAGATTTCATCGAGAGTCGCTTCGAGAGGAATCTCGGTCTGTATCGTCTGTTGGCATACCGGGCATACATCACCCTTGTGGAGTGTAGCCCTTACTTTCTTTGCCCATTTGTCGATGGAGTCCTGTTGCCGTTCGAGGTCTTCCTTGCGGGTCTTGGCAATGAGCTGCGCATCGTGAATCTGCGGCAGAAGAGCCTCAAGCTGCGATGAGAGCTGCCCGATCTCTTTGTGCAGGCTTCCGATGTCGGCCAACTGATTCCGGTGCTTTTCCTTGTCGTTGCGTAGCGAAGTCAGTTTTTCGTCCGCGCTTCTGAGATTGTGGATGTAGTCTTGCAGCAACCCTTTCTCTTTGTTGAGCATTGTCAGGTTTGCCGTCTCCAGATCTTTCTCCAGCCGTGTCAACCGGGTTTTATGCTCCTCGAGACGTTTGCGGCATTCGGAATAAATCTTTTCGGCCACATCCTTCTTGGAGGTGAGTTCTCCTTGCAGACTTGACTTCAGCAGGTCGGTCGACTTCGTCAGTTCCTCAGTCTTTTTCACGGCAGCCGACCTGATGTCGAGTTGCCCGATGATGGTCTGGAGATTGGCATATACCTGTTCCTTATCCTTATCGTCCGCCAGAGTCTTGAGGATTGCCATCTGCTTTTCGGCATTCAGCCGGAGGCTTTCTTCGAGCCAAAGTTGTCCTTGCCTGATGCGGGCGAAATCATTACGCGACGCGTCGATGGCGACGAGCTGCGACCGGGCGTCATTTTGGGCTTTGGTGAGAAGCTGGAGTGTGTGCCGGGCTTTGATTGTATCGTTCCATTGCTTGGAGAGCAGTAGTTTTTCCTGCCATTCCGGGCTTTCGGTCCGGGCGTTGGCAGCCCGGTGTTTTTCCTCGGCGTCGGTTTCTTTCGCGGCGAGGTCAGTATCGGTCTTTATCCAGTTAAGTTTCAGTTCCGACGTTTTCCTTTCCTGCCGGAGGTCGGTCAACTGCCGGTCGATATCCCCGGCAGCTCTCTTCAGCTCGGCGGCCTCTTCAGCGCTCATCACCATTGTTCCGGCTATAAGGTCGCGTGCGCCGGCATAATCCTTTTCTTTCTCCGAAGTGATTTCAAAAACCTTTCGGCCGATTTTGGAATAGACGTCCACCCCGGTGATTTTTTCCAGAATCTCGGCCTTCTCCTTATCCTGGCTGTTGAGAAACTTCGTGAAGTCGCCCTGTGCAAGGAGAGTGGTGCGGCAGAATTGGTTGAAGTCAAGGGAAATCGCCGAAGCAATCTCTTTCTGGATTTCGGCGTCCTTGGTCAGGGTAAGGCCTGTGTCGAGATTCTTCAGTTGCCAGTTTTTCGCCTGGAGTTTTCCTTCACTTTTCTTCCTGGCGCGTGCTACCGACCATGTGGCCTCGTATGCCACTCCGTTGCTCCCGGTGAAAGATAGCGAGCAAAAAGCCTCTCCCGTGTTGCGGCGCATCAGTTGCCTCGGGTCGTTGATCTTTATATCTTTGCCCGTATCGTTCGACGCCCCCTGCATGTTTGTGTTCTCGAGGCGGGGTGTGGTTGCGAAAAGCGACAGGCAGATGGCATCGAGAATTGTTGATTTCCCGGCGCCCGTAGGCCCGGTGATCAGAAACACCTCGCTTGATGCGAGCGGTTGCGAGCTGAAGTCGATGGTGGCGTCTTCAATCGAAGCGATGTTGTGGATTGTAAGTTTCTTCAGTTTCATCTTGGTCGTTATTCATCGTTCACCATTCTTGCCACCTCGTTGAAGAGCCGGCAGATGTCGTCGTCGAGCGTTATGTCGCATTCTTCGGCATAACGGCGGGCTATGTCGAGCGGGTCGGCGGCCTGAAACTCCTGCACGGTGAGAATTTCCCGGTCGGATTGCGCCGACGCTCTTCTCCTCACGTTGATATGACACAGCCGGCACTCCTTTCCCTCGGCGGCAGCCGTTGCCTCGGCCAGGGCGTCGACGGGCAGGAAATCGGCGGTGGCAACGTTAAGCCTGATATAGGCAGGGATGTCGGCGGGAAACTCCGAGAGCATGCGCTTCGCATCTTCCCATTCGGCGAATCCTTCAGCCGGAAGAGTGACGAGCGGATGAGGATTTGAGATATCTATCGTCTCCACCTTCGAGCGAGATCCGTGAGCGTCGATTTCCACCATGCTCACAGAGTGTGGATAGTTTTCGTCGAAACTCACCGGGAGGGGAGTGCCGCTGTATCTCACGTTGTGCTTGCCCGTATGCACGAACTGAGCATGATGTATATGTCCGAGGGCGAGGTAATCGTAGCCGTCGCCCAACTGAGAGATGTCGAGAGTGTCGATACCGCCCACCATCAGGTCGGTGGCATGGTCATGCCCCGAGAAGTCGCATCCGGCCACAGTGGTGTGGGCCATCATCACCACCGGCAGGCCGCCGCTGTTGAGTTCAGCGGCTCTGTCGAGCAAAGTCTGGAAGAAACCCTCCGGCAGGTTGCGCTCATGGCAGTAGGGCACAGCCACCACAAACCCTTTGCCCGGAATCTCTATTATATGGTCGTCGGGGGTGTCGGGCTTCAGGGTCCCGATGCAGTGCACACCCATCGATTGCCACGGAGTGCGGAATATTTCGTGGCGGCTGCCGCTGTCGTGATTGCCCGCGGTCACCACAATCGTCATGTCGGGATTGGCATTGCGGATTTCAGTGATGGCATCTGAAAATAGTTTCTGCACAGCTGCCGAGGGTTGGCTCGTGTGGTAGACGTCGCCGCATAGCAGGAACAGGTCGGGTTTGTGTCGCTCCACAATCTCCCTTATCTGCGCGAGCATGTCGCGCTGCTCGTCGGTGCGGTCGTAGTTATATAATGTGTGGCCGAGATGCCAGTCGCTTGTGTGGAGAATTTTCATTTTGATTCAAGTTTCGTAGCCGGGCAATGGAGGGTCCTGTTTCAGTGTCCTCATCAAAAGAGCAAGGCATTAAAAGAGCAAAGCATCATCAATATATCTATTGCGGTCATTGAGATCGCATGGGTCATCATCGAGATCATCGAAATCGCAGAATACATCTTCGAGATCTGTATTGAGGTCTTCAAGCTCATCGAAGGCATCATCGAAATCGCCATCCTCGAGCAAATCGATGATATTGTCGAGCGTCGACATGGATTGCCCTATAAGGTTGATGTCGTTATCGTTGGCGGGACGGGCATCGATCAGTGCCGCGATTTTTGCGAGAGTGTGGCGAAGAGTCTTCCTGTGTCTCCCCGTATAGTTGCTTATCCGGTCTTCGAGCAAAGAGTATTGATCATCCAGCCGGCTGCGGGCCGACCTGAGGTAGGCATTGCCTCCCAGCCAGCTCAGACCGTGGCCTGAGAGTTGCCTGCGGCTTTGCGGGGCTACGAAGATATCGTCGGCGTCGTATGCTTCATCGCAGTCGGTCGGCTTGTCGGGAAGGCCGGATGAAGCAATCTTCGGCTTATGAACATAAACCTGCGAGGGGACGTCGTGGGCCTTGGCTTTCACGACAAGGCTGATGACCACCCCCAGCAGAACGATCGCCGCTGTTATGACAATCAGTGTCATGAGCGTAAGAAGTTAGTCGAGACTTACAATTTCATAGTCCATCGATCCGAGGCCGATCGCGGCAGCATGCTCGATGGTGTGCACGCCGTGGCGGCTGCTGATCCTTTCTTTGAGCGGAGCGTTGTCGTTGCCCGCGGCCGGAATCATGTTGAAGATGATGTCGACGCAGGCTTTGTCGAGAGCCACAGGGTCGGTGGAGGCGAGGATGCCGTAATCGGCCAGCGCCACACCTTCGGGATGGGCCACGCAGTCGCAATCTACCGACATGTTGTTCATCACATTGATGTAGATGATGTTGTCGCCGAAATAGTCGGCCACACCCTGAGCGGCGGCTGCCATCGATTCGAGAAACACGTCCTGTTCGGCTATGTTCTGCCAGATGCCCTCCACAGTGTCGCATTTACCTCCGGTGTGGATATACGATTTGCCGTCGGCCGAAGCCACACCGATGCTGGCGTTCTTGAGCACACCGCCGTAACCGCCCATGGGGTGGCCCTTGAAGTGGGCGAGGTTTACCATATAAGTGTAGCGTGGCAGGTGATTGCCCACGATGTCGTATTTGATGTGTCGGCGGTCGCGGACGGGAATCCTCATCTGCCCTTCCTCATCCATGAGGTCGACGGGGGCTATCGAGTCGAAACCATGTTCCTTCACGGTCTGCCAATGAGCCTCGAAAGTGTTGCGTTTCCCGCCGTAAGCAGTGTTGCACTCCACTATAGTGCCGTGCACGCTGTCCACAAGGTTTTTGATAAGAGTCGGTTTGAGATAGTTGGGGTTGCCGGCTTCTCCGGTGCTGATCTTCACAGCCACGCGGTGTCCGTCGGCCGGACGTCCGAGAGCTTTGTAAATCTTCACGAGCGCCTCAGGGGTGATTTCCCTGGTCATATACACTTTTGATTGCGAGTGGGCGACTCCTCCGCAGAGAGCCACCGCCATAGCTGCAGCAAGAAATTTTATCGGTTTCATATTTATATTTTATGCTTGATTGCCTTTTTTGAAGAATCGTTCTGTCGGCCCATAGGCTTTTCACAACGCAAAGATAAAAAATATATTCCGGTTTTGCAATACCCGGGAAGACCTGCGCATAATCCCGGGAATGGATTCCCGGGCACAGTAACAGATGTCATGGTCTTTTTGGGGGGAATTGGGAATCGGAATTTTTGACGTGTGGCGGAACAACGGGCCCGGTTTGAATGTTTCTTTAATATATAAACTGCCGGAATTGATGCTGTTTTTCCGACAGATTAATTCAATTTTAAGTGATATCATGAAAAAAACTCTTATTGCCATGACTCTTCTTGCTACGGCTGCCACGGCCGGGGCCAAGGTGGAGCTCGGACCCGCCATCGGCGACAACATGGTGCTTCAGCAAAACTCTTCCGCCCGCATCTACGGCAAAGCCGCGCCTGGCAGCGACATAAGTGTCACTCCGTCGTGGAATTCCATCACCTACAAGGCAAAGGCAGGCGCCGATGGCCGCTGGATGCTCGAGGTGGCTACGCCCACCGGCGGTTTCACGCCATGGGAGATTGTAATTAGCGACGGCGATCCCCTGACGCTTCAGAACGTGCTGGTGGGCGAGGTGTGGCTCGCATCGGGGCAGTCGAACATGGAGATGCCGCTGAAGGGATTTCCCGGTTGCAATGTCCTCGACGGATATGACGAGATAGCGGCAGCGGACGCAAAAGCCGGTAAAATACGGTTTTTCACGGTACCCCTCACGCAAAGCTATGAGCCCCTCGACACGGTGGATGCCCGTTGGGAGGAGCCTTCGGCCGAAACCGCTCCCGACTTCAGCGCCACCGCATGGTATTTTGCCAACAGGCTTGCCGACGTGTTGCAGGTGCCGGTGGGGATAGTGAGCGATGCCTACGGTGGTGCGAAAGTGGAAAGCTGGACTCCGCGCGACATTCTTGAGCAGTATGCCGACGTGTCGCTGAAACCTGAAGACGTGGAGCAGATGGTGCACTACTACAGGCCGATGCTGATGTATAACGCCATGTTCAATCCGATGAAAAACTACACCTACCGGGGCATAATATGGTATCAGGGATGCAGCAACACATCGACCTACGACACATACGCGGAGCGGCTGGCAAACATGGTAGGGCGCTGGCGCAGCGAAATCGCGCTTGGCGACATACCGTTTTATTCAGTGGAGATAGCGCCTTACCAATACGACAACCCAGTGGAGCAGGGGCGCTCGGCCTTCCTGCGCGAGGCGCAGCACAAGGCCATGGATATGATTCCCAACAGCGGAATAATCTGCATCAACGACCTTGTGGAGCCGTTTGAACGCTACAATATTCATCCGGGAAAGAAATCGGGAGTGGGTAAGCGGCTCGCCGATCTGGCACTTAACAAGACCTACGGCCGGACGCAGTTTCTTGCCGAAAGCCCGCGCTATAAGTCGCATCGATTTGAGGATGGCGCCGCATGGGTGACGATAGATTCCCCTTCCAACGGCATCTGCCGCAACTACGACATACGCGGTTTCGAGGTGGCGGGATCCGACAAAGTGTTTCATGCCGCCGATTCTGTATATTTCAAATGGCAGACCAATGAGTTCAGGGTCTCGAGCAAGGAGGTGGCAGAACCGGTAGCCCTGCGCTATTGTTTCCGCGATTTCCTTCCCGGCACTCTCTATGGCGGCAACTATCTCCCGCTTATACCTTTCCGCACCGACAACTGGACGGAGCCTACCGACTGACGCGACGCATAGCCAGAGATATCCGGCAGATAAAACTGAGACCGACATAAAAAACCGCGGGCGGATCCGATGAGGATCCGTCCGCGTGTCTTTTTATCGTCGTATGCAGAAGTTATCGTCAGACGTAGAGGCGTTCGCGTGCAGCGGCCACCTTCTCGTCGGTGATATAGTCGTCGTAGTCCATCATCTTGTCGATGATGCCGTGGGGCGTGAGCTCGATGATGCGGTTGCAGATGGTCTGGATAAACTCGTGGTCGTGGCTCGACATCAGTATCACGCCCTTGAAATTCTGGAGCGTGTTGTTGAAAGCCTGTATCGACTCGAGGTCAAGATGGTTGGTCGGAGAGTCGAGCACGAGCGTGTTGGCGTCGGTGAGCATCATGCGCGCTATCATGCACCTTATCTTCTCGCCGCCGGAGAGCACACTCGCCTTCTTCAGCACATCCTCGCCGCTGAAGAGCATCTTGCCGAGAAAACCTTTCAGGTATATTTCCGACGAATCGCTTGAATACTGGCAGAGCCAGTCAACGAGGTTCATGTCCGTATTGAAGAAAGAGCTGTTGTCGAGAGGCAGATAAGCGTTGGTGATGGTCTGTCCCCAGTCGAAGTCGCCGGCGTCGGCCTTGCGGTTGCCCATGATGATCTCGAAGAGGGCTGTCATGGCGCGGGGGTCGCGGCTGAGGAAAGCAACCTTGTCGCCTTTCTCAATCTGGAAATTGACGTCGTCGAAGAGCACTTCGCCATCCACTGTGGCCTTGAGGCCTTTCACCTCCAGGATCTTGTTGCCCACCTCGCGGCAGGGAGTGAAGATGATGCCCGGATAGCGGCGGGTGGAAGGCTGGATTTCCTCCACGTTGAGCTTCTCGAGCATCTTCTTTCTGGAAGTGGTCTGCTTCGACTTCGCCACGTTGGCCGAGAAGCGGCGTATGAATTCCAGAAGTTCCTTTTTCTTCTCCTCAGCCTTCTTGTTGGCCATCTGCTGCTGGCGCAGCGCGAGCTGGCTCGACTGGTACCAGAAGCTGTAGTTGCCGGCGAAGAGCGAAATCTTGTTATAGTCGATGTCGAGCGTATGGGTGCTGACGGCGTCGAGGAAGTGGCGGTCGTGGCTCACCACGAGCACGGTGTTTTCGAAATTGCAGAGATAATTCTCAAGCCAAGCCACGGTCTCGAGGTCGAGGTCGTTGGTAGGCTCGTCGAGCAGCAGGTTGTCGGGGTTGCCGAAGAGGGCCTTCGCGAGCAGCACGCGCACCTTCTCGTTGGCCTGCATGTCGCGCATGAGCGAGTAGTGCACGTCTTCCTTGATGCCGAGGCCCGAAAGCAGGGCGGCAGCGTCGCTCTCGGCGTTCCATCCTTCCATCTCGGCAAATTTCTCCTCCAGTTCGGCCGCGCGGATGCCGTCGGCCTCGGTGAAGTCTTCCTTAGCGTAGAGGGCGTCTTTCTCCTGCATTATGTCCCAGAGGGTGGTGTGGCCGCGGAGCACTGTCTCAATCACAGTGCAGTCGTCGTATTTGAAGTGGTCCTGTTCGAGCACCGAGAGGCGTTCGCCGGGGCCCATCGTCACGTTGCCCGATGTCGGCGCCAGTTCGCCCGAGAGTATTCTCATCAGGGTAGACTTTCCTGCGCCGTTGGCGCCTATGATGCCATAGCAGTTGCCATGCGTGAATGTGAGGTTGACATCCGAAAACAATGGTTTCTTGCCAAACTGGATGCCGAGGTTGCTGGTCTGTATCATGTATTATTTTGAATTTCGAACTTTGAATCTTTTGTTTCCGACTGCAAAATTACAAAAAAATCTGCTATTTGGCAAATAGCAGACTTTCTATCACTTTTCAGTTTATGAGGGATTAATTCTCTTCGTGATTTTCTCAGAAGCGTACCGCGATTTCAGCCACGACCTTATCGCCCTGACCGGTGGCCACTTCATAATCCTTATGGTAGAGATACTTCTCATAGTCGAGCATGAGGTCGCAGAACACTTTCTTGTAGCGGTAGGTGAGGGTGCCTCCAACGGTGAAACGGTTGCGGGCTGCATTGTCGACGCTTCCCTCGATGCCGTCCCACTGACGGGTCATGCCGTCGTAGCGGGCCTGCACCGACCAGCGGTTGAAGAGTCCAAGGTTGGCATTGCGGCCGTAGTCGCCCCATACCACCCATGAGTGAGCATCCTTGTGGTCGTTGTTGACATAATGCTCATTCATGTATTCGGCATGAGCGCGCCAGTTGCCGTGCTGGTAGCTTACGCCGCAGTCGTAGAGCATCACGCGGGTCTGGTCGGGCTTCAGGTCCATCACTCCGGCGCAGATCTTGAAGTCGCCGGCCTGAAGAGTGGCGCGACCAGAACCGGCATACGACTTGCCCCACACGTTGTGGTTGGCGATGGTGCCCGAATTGAAAGCGCCGGCCTCAAGGGTGAGGGGCAGCGCGATCGGCAGCCGGTAAGACAGTTTAGCACCCACCTTGCGGAAGTTGCACATCTGTTTTCCCATGAACGAGCGGTTGGCAAACACGTAGGTCTGCGGCGCCATGAAAGGCTCCGTGCCGAACGGCATGCGGAACTGGCCGGCCTGTACGGTGAGGCCCTTGGCAGCATCAAGTTTCACGTAGGCATCGTTGATCTTGATGGCACCCTGGTCGCAGAAATCCATCTGGAGGAAATAGCCCAGTTTCGGCGCCACTTTACCCTCCACGGTGAATCGTGCCCAGCGCACCTCGAAGCGGCTTTCGCCCGATTCGGTGTCGATTTCCCAGCGCGGACGCACCGCCCCGTGGAATTCGGGCATGAGGCTCACTTTCTCAGCGTCGGCAGGAGCCTCCTCCGCTCCGGCTTGAAAGCCGAAGCAGAGGGCCATACCCATTATTGCAGTTATTTTTCTATAATTCATTTTAGGCTGCTTGTTTGATTAGAATACTCCGTTGATGCCGCAGAAGATAAGCACGAGATAACCCAGCACCAGACCGACGGCACCCATGATGAGGCCGGTGGTGACCATATACTTCTGCTTGATGAAGCCGGTGGCGTCGGCAAGTGCGTTGGGAGGAGTCGAGATGGGAAGCACCATTGCCAGCGACGAGCATATAGCGACGCCGATGAGAAGAGTCGACACGCCGCCGAAGGAAGCGAGGGCTCCCGACATGGATCCGCCGGCGATGGCGAGGATAGGTACGAAGAGTGCGGCGGTGGCGGTGTGGCTGATGAAGTTGGCCATGAGATAGCAGAGAATGCCGGAGCCGATGATGACCAACAGCGGCGACCACTGCTCGAACGGTATAGCCTCGATCATGTCTTCGGCAAGACCCGACTGACGCATCGCCACGCCGAGCGCGAACGCGCCGGCTATCATCCAGAGGATGCTCCATGATATCTGCTCAAGGTCGCGCTTGGTGATCACTCCGGCTATGCTGAGCACGCCGACAGGGAGCATCGCCACTACGTTGGCGTTCACTCCGGTGATGGAGTCGGTGAGCCAGAGACCCACTGTGATGGCGAATGTGATGTAGACGAGAATGTCTTTCCAGCTGCCTTCATGATGCGATTCAATCTGCAGATGGATTGTCTTTTGCTTGAAGGGGAAGAGGCGGCGGAGCACTATCCACGCGATGAAGAGGAGCACGATGGTGAAGGGCACCATCACCATCATCCACTGGCCGAAGCCGATGCCGAGGTTCATGCCGTCGGGGTCGTTGAGGAATTTGAGGGCTATGGCGTTGGGCGGTGTGCCGATAGGAGTGCCGATGCCGCCGATGTTGGCGCCGATGGGGATGGCGAGCGCCAGGCCTATCTTACCTTTGCCGTCGGCCGGAAGAGCCTTCAGCACCGGGCCGAGGAAGGTGAGCATCATGGCTGCGGTGGCGGTGTTGCTGATAAACATCGAGAAGATGGCTGTCACCAGCAGGAAGCCGAGCAGAACGTTTTCCGATTTGGTTCCGAAAGGAGTGAGCATCACTTTCGCCAGCTTCACGTCGAGGCCGCTCTTGGTGGCTGCGATGGCCACGATGAAGCCGCCGATGAAAAGCATGATCGTAGGGTCGGCGAAGCAGTGCAGGATGTCGGTGTTGCTCACCAGATTGGTGAATTTCTCACCGGCAGCATCAGTCTGGAAAAACCAGAGGGCACTGTTGGAGGTGCAGAAAAGCAGAAGCACCACCACGATGAGCGATGTGGTCCATGCCGACACCACGTCGAAGAGCCACATGAGGGCAGCGAAAGCGAAAATCGCTATCACGCGGTGTTCGATCGGGTTGAGGCCCGGGAGTCCGTAGGTGTCCGAGGGCAGAATCCAGAGAAGGAGAGGGATGCAGATGGCAAGCAGCAATTTGAGGGCTTTGATGCCGTTTGGGTTTTTGTTGCTGCGATGATTCTTCTTCCATTCGTGGTATTCCTCCACAAGATGGAAGCCATGAAAGATAGTAAACATGATTAGTTACTGTAGTTTTATTTAGTTAGTTATTTCTGTAGAATCAATCAGAATTAAAAACCATTAGGGAAGTTTCAGCAACTTCCGTTAAAAAAACGGGTGCAAAATTACTGCTTTTTTTTGAAATGTGCAAATATTCACTTTTCGCCTGGGGCGAAAAGTGAGGGTTATGGGGTTATGAGGATTATTGATGGGTGGGAGGGTCAGATGAGGATCGGTTGGCGGCCGAGGAGGCGGAAGAGGTCGGCATTCGATATGGCGATGAAGCCGCACGGGTCGCCGTCGGTGAGCACTATCTTGTCGCGTTCCGCCACATCACGGTCCATGACAAACACCACATCCCTTGCCGATTCGCGCAGCAGTCCGAAGGGAGTGGCCGCTCCGTGGCGCGTGCCGAGCACTTCGATCATGAGCGGCTCATCGGCAAACGACACTCGCGGAATGCCCAGAGCCGCTCCGAAGTCTTTCGTTACGAACGGTTTGCGGGCATGGGTCACGTAGAGCCAGAATTTGTTTTTCTGCCGGTTGGTAAGCAATATCGTCTTCACCGTGTCGATGCCGAAAGCCCGGTCGATATTCAGGCAGTCGTCCATCGTCACTCCGGGGTCGCTCTCTATCCTTGAATAATCGATTGCGGCTCTCTCGAGCGATTCATAAATAAGTTGCTGCGTCGCGGTCTTGAATTGCGCCGGAGCGCCGTGCATTATCTCACTGGTGTAAAATCCTTCCATAAATTAACGATCGTTTTTTTGCATTGAAAGAAGATAAGACAACTTCCGAGTAAAGAAGAGAGATTCAACTGCAAAATTACAGAAAAAATCCGACATCTCGGCAGATTCGTATGCCGGAGTTGTTTAAACCGCTTCATTTCCGGAGGAATCCGACCTATATGTATTTTTTATCTCCCGGATGCTGTTTATTAAAATAAAGTTTGGATTATGGAGAAATAATTGCTATCTTTGCATCATAATAGATTAGTTATGGGTCAGACAAAAACAGTATTATTACCAAAACAGCGACGTCTTCTTGCCACCTTGGGTGAGAATATTCGTCTTGCGCGCCTCCGACGTGATTTATCAGCCGAGCAAGTAGCGGAGCGCGCCGGAATAGGACGTGCCACTCTTACAAGGCTTGAAGGAGGAGCTGAGGGAGTGTCGATAAATGCTTATATAAAGGTATTGTCGGTTCTTGGACTGGAAGGAGACCTTGCCAATGTGGCGCACGACGATATTATGGGTCGTCGCCTTCAGGATGCAAAATTGCTGACAAAACAAAGAGCCTCAAAGAAATAGCAGCTTATGAGTGAAAGCCGGAAAATATACGTTTATCTTGATTGGGAATTTGCAGACGAGCCGATTCTCATAGGGATCCTGACGAGCACCCCTGTGCGCGGGCATGAAGTGTTTTCGTTCGCGAGCAGCGATGATTGGCTGCATCATGGTGATTTCAGGTTGCTCGACCCTGACTTGGGACAGTTCGCCGGACCGCAATATCTTCAGGATGAGAAGCCTAACTTCGGACTGTTTCTTGATTCTTCGCCCGACCGCTGGGGACGTATTCTGATAAAGAGAAGGGAAGCCCTGATGGCAAAGTTGGAGCACAGATCGCGTAATCAAATGTATGAGTCAGACTTTCTGCTTGGAGTGTTCGACAAAAGCCGGATGGGTGCTTTGCGTTTCAAATTGTCAGCGGATGGCGATTTTTTAGACAATGACGGTTCGCTATCCACACCTCCATGGACTTCGTTGCGGGAATTGGAATATGCCTGCGGAAAATATGAGGCTGGCCTCTTCGATTCCGATAGTGAGGAGGCGAAATGGATACGGATGATTTTCGCGCCGGGGTCTTCACTGGGTGGCGCAAGACCAAAGGCTAATGTCATAGACTCTAACGGAGCATTGTGGATTGCCAAATTCCCGAGCCGCAATGATGAACGCGATATGGCTGCATGGGAGATGGTAGCATACCGGCTTGCCACAAAATGCGGTGTTGAAATGTCGGAATCAAGAATCGGTCGGTTTGTAAGCCGACATCACACGTTCCTGACCAAACGTTTTGACAGATTGGAAAATGGTAAACGCCGCCATTTTGCATCTGCCATGACTATGCTCGGCAAAATAGACGGTGCTGATGCGAATGACGGCTGCAGTTATCTCGACCTTGTTGAATTCATCATGGAGAATGGCTCGGATGTCGACGCAAACCTGCACCAGTTATGGTTACGGATGGTCTTTAACATAGCTGTATCGAATTGTGACGACCATCTCCGCAACCACGGTTTTTTGTTGACGCGCAAAGGTTGGGTACTATCTCCTGCCTACGATATAAATCCCGACCCGGAAGGAATGGGCCTGAAACTCAACATAGATGAAGGCGACAATTCACTTGACTTTACGCTCGCATTGGATGTCGCACCTTATTTTCGGTTGAAAAAGCCTGAAGCAAAAAAGATTCTTGACAAAGTGAAGAGTGAAGTGTCGCGGTGGCATGTTTTGGCAGCCGGTCTGGGAATCTCTCGGCAGGAGCAAGACTACGTGTCTCCGGCTTTCCGATATTAAATGATATATATGTATCAATGATGTGGTGCATTTGTGTCTGATCATGATAAAATACACATAAACATACTAAAAATTGGGGCTTTAGATGCTGCGTGTCAAAATTTTTATTAATTTTGCGTTTAGCATGGCTACTATTGACCGCATATCCACAACTGCGGCTGCATTTTCCATGAAAAGCTCCGCATCGGTGACCGCCTCCAACCGGTGGTCAAGAATCAGTGCGGTCTTCAATCTACCTTCCTTAACCGTCAGTTAGTCGCTTAACAGTAGCCCCGAATCCATAATGATAGATAACCCTTTAACATATTCAACCGCTTTTTCTATAGAAAGTGAGAACGATTGTTTCATTTTAAGGAAGAAGCTAAGCATCTTAAAAAGTTTCAACTTCACAAGAGAACGAGAAGTTGAAAAGGTCTATTTATTAGCCTATTGGCTGCATGTATTGGACAGAAATGAAGAATCTATAAGTGTTTGCAATTTTCTATTGCAGAAAGAATATGACGGCAACAACTCTATATGGTATCATATCGAACATGCGATAGGATTAAAGTTTGTTATTGAGATGCAGATGCTTGAATATTCATCTGGACATTTCAGTTATATAAATAGAATACTATATGCTGAAAATAAAAACATAGAGTTGCGGGCTAAAAACGAGATAGATATTAATGCCTATAAAGAAATGTATGAGGAGTTTCTCAATGGACAGGGTATTGAAAATGAACTTTGGGGCGAGAATCCGATTATAAGTTCTAATATTCAAAACACTTGTTATGCCGCGATTCGTGAATTATGTTGGCTAATTGCAGCTAATGAAGCCCATAATCGAAAAGAATTCTTTATAGGAGGACGAATAAAAAGTTGCAAACTATTTTGGGATATGTATTTTATATATCTTAAAGAAATACGGAAATACAAAAAAGTAAGTTTGGTTACTAATGGGCGGATAAATCTACTATGAGGCGATTATATACCGGACATTATTCGCCCTAAAAATAAGAAGGAATGAACAACAATGATTTCATAAGCTATTTGAAAAACGATCTGCATAACGCAGGAGATGGTTTGGTTCGTCAGATTAGAATTGATTTGTCGGAATACAGAATCATTTTGGAACTGTCAGTGGAAAGTCCCGAAGGGTGGCTTAATCTTGAGATTATTGCAGAAAATATATCGGAATTTACCATTAGGCAAAAACATAATGAAGATTTACAAGTCATCTTTAATATGGATATACAGGAAATAAATGGTTTGTATTGGTTTAATTTAGACTGTATTAGTTCAGATAACGAGACTGATCAAATCCGCAAATCCAATTTCTATTTCGTATGTAAAACTTTTAATTTCAATTCCTTGCCTTATCGAGAGAAAATTAACGAATAACAAGCGGCATAACTCCTTGAAAGGTCAATTATCCGTCATACATTATATGCCTGATAAAATGAAAGATGCGTTAGATTTATATTATAGAGGGATAAACTATCAAGAGAATGGAAATCTTGATGAAGCTTTAGTGTGTTTTTACCAATCATTAGTGATTGATGAACATTTTAAGACATATCATAGAATATTCCAAATTCTAAAGATCCAAGGGAAATTGGATGAATGTTTTTCTGCTATTGAATCGGCTTATAAGCTAAATAACAGAAATGATAAAGTTGCGAGTGATTATGCTGAGATGTTAATACAACTATGTCGATATGAAGAAGCAGTTGTTATTCTCTCAGATATATTGAAAAGAAACCCATCATTCAAGTATGCTAAAATTTTAATTGAATCTTTGAAGTACATAACAAGCGGATAAATCATCCTTAAGGGTCGATTATCCGCCGGACATTATCATTATGAGTAAATGGAAAATTGAATATTTCAGAACGAAGGTCGATAACATACAGCTAACCGACTGAGTAGCGGAACGCCGCCGAGCTACTGAAGTAATATGAACAGTCAAGCATTGTTGCCTAAAGACAAATTTGATTTGGACGTGGCTAATCGTCTGTCATCGGCAACACCAGAACAAGTGTCCGGTGTTGCGTCCTCTCTATTGGAGTGGATTGCTGATATGAATTGGCCTGTTGCCTCTGAGATTATTCAGGTCTTTCCGCGAATGTACCCACGTACATCACAAGAAAAAGCCTGTAACTATCAAAGTTACAGGCTTTTATCTTACCAATCCCATTGTTAAGAATTGTTAATTGCGACAGTAAAACGACTCGAAAACGACCCTTTCAGACCCTATGACGTTGCGTATCCGTTGCAAAATTTTTTGCAAAAACAGAAAATGCAACAGTAAAACTGCCAACTGCAACAGTGCCCCTCATAAGTATCTGAAAAGTCGCAATTTAGTCGGACACAAGTCTTCGCCAACCTGATTTTTAACCCGTAATTTTGCACATGGTACAATGTACCCGGAACCCGGGGACATTATCAAAGGGCAGAGACAATGAACCCTCCTCCGTTGCACTTTGAACTGTACCCGGCAAGTTACACAATTCTCAAATCCAAAAGGTATGGTAAGAACCAATTACAAGATCTCCTTTTTCCTCAGGAAGAACGTGGTCAACAAGAACGGAGAGTCGGGAATTTTCCTCCGCCTCACCGTCAACAAGGAAGCAGCACAGATCTCGACCAAGGCGACCTGTGCAGTCGGCGACTGGGACACTGAGGCCGGCAAGATGAGAGGAAAGACGAAGAAGGCGAATCAGCTCAACGATTTCCTCGCAGAGATAAGAGCCGCCATCCTTTTCCATATTCAGGAAATGGAGCGGCGTGACGAGATAGTGACTCTCGAAAAGGTCAAGAACGCCTATCTCGGTATCTCGGCCCGTGCCGAGACTCTGATGGAGATTTTCAAGAAATGGCTGGAGAATGCTGAAAAACTCGTCGATGTAAGCAAGAGCCGAGAAACCTACCGTAAATACGAGCGTGGCTTTCGTCGTCTTCAGGAATTCATGAAGGAGACCTACAACATCACCGACATCGCCCTGCGCGAACTCTCCTACGAGTTTATCGTGGACTATGAGAGTTATCTCCGCCGCGTGTCAAAGTGTGGTGTGAACACTACCGCCAAGTTCATTCAGACTCTCCGCATGATTGTTCTTTACG
>JAUNFY010000044.1 GCA_030524805.1 Bacteroidales bacterium
CTAACTTTGCCAAACAAACTTCTAAAAACAACACTTTTATGAAAAAATTAATCTTCACTCTCACGCTCCTCGTGGCCTTTCTTTTCCCGGCCATCTCCGCAAATGCTGACGACACGGTTAACCTGAAACCTGTAGGGAAAGACGAAATCAAAGACCCGGAATACTTCAAGCCAATGCCCAACAAGAGAAGATCCGGAGCAAAACCCATTCTATGCGTCATCTCCGATCAAGGTCTCTATATTCCCGGAGTAGCATCAGAAGATATCATCCTCTATGAAGTGTATTCGGAAGAAGGCGAAATTCTCGCTTCATTCCTCTCCCAAACCGACTTCATATCATACACCTCAAGCTCCGACAAGACATTGGTGATATGCCTGCATCTTCAGGATTACGTGCTGCAAGGCGTCCTATATAAATAAAGTCAATCCCCGATAACTCATATACAATCCCCATATCCGAACATTGCTGTATCAGCAATCCCTTCCGGTCCATTGGGTCTGATACAATCGAATAAAGAAATATAGTCACCGTAACTCCACTGTTTAAACAAGCCCAAACATCTAAGTTACAATTCTATATCAAAAGCCTTAACACTACTGAATGAATTGACGTCATTATTCATAATCCGAGCATTGCTGGATAGAAATGCCATCTGAAAAAGATGTACGAGAGAACCAACTTTTAGAAACCCTAATTTATTTCTTTACGAAACAGACAAGACAGTTTTTTCACGCCCAAAATATTGATATCAGGAATACTGATTCAGTATAATCAAACCTTGCCACACAACTAATACCTGACCGTAAAGTACATAATACGTATTTTCCATACACCAAGAATTACCTTGAAATAGGAAGTTGTGTCACTTGTCCTCGGAACAAATATGGATTCCCAGACCTATATTTTCCAATCGACAACGAGAACATTCGCATACTAATATTTAACACAGAAGTGTTGACAATCAGCACTTCACTTCTTAACTATTATTGGATGAAACGCATTATCAACATCTTACTCATGATTCCGCTGATGTGGACAATCTGTTCATGCAGCACCTCGGACATCACGACAGCTCAATCGCAAGACAAATATGTCGACCTATACCAAAAAGCATACGAAAGTCTTAAATCTCAACTCTCTGAAACTCGAGCATCGGAATATGGCCAAGAGATAACGGCTGAAGAAATAGAATCAATCAACACTCTCGAGAAACTAACGGCTTATGATGTCAGACGACTCGAAGAAATCGAATATTCACGTGTTTATCAAGATAAATATAAACGCGCACTCGCGATTGAGAAAAAAACAAAAGAATATTTTATAGAAACTCATTCTCAAAGAGAATTTAACATATTAATGCAAAGCATTGAAGGTTATATAAAAAAAGGTACTCATAATACTGCTGCACTGCAAGCTACTCTACAAACACATGCAAACAACAAGTTTTTGCAAGAACAAATTACAATGTCATTTGCACTTGTTGATGCTTATGGTGAATATGAGACTTGGAACAATACTCTTCAAATTGCGTCACTCACGCCTTGTGACCAAGCAGCACTAGAACAAGTAGTGCTTGTGTTAGCCATAACAACAATAAATTTATGCATAGACAGCACTATGCCCTGGATGGCTATTATTAACGCGGCATCAACAATTGAATCAATCTGTAGACTTATAACAATTCGCAATAACTGGATTAGATGCAAGAGGCTTAATCATGAAATAAGTTAACTACAACGCGATTATTGCAAAATATTTTTTGAATTTCTATAAATCACGACATGAAAGACGAGCAATTCAAATATCAATATGCAGGTGTATGCACAATGCTTGTTGCCACATTCATCTTTTCAAGAATAATAGTTAAGCCGTGGGCTTCTTTATGGATGAAATCAATTCTGGCGTTGATCATGATTGCTTCTGCGGCTTTTTTAACATGGAATTTCTATAAAATCAATAACCGTAAATTGTTTCATCGATTCATATTTGTATCAGTCATCATTTTGGGAATGATTCTTCTTGGATTCCTATATACCCCTCCTGTATTCTTCTGAATCAGGCAAGAGCATCCTCAAAAATGACATGTCAACGGACATCACGTTCCATATAACTAAATAAGCTAACTTGTGATAATGAATATAATGTTACGGGCAGTCGAGTCGCGAGACCGGGCTGTCCGGTTTTTTTATATAAAAGAAATCCGCGGCCATCAGCGTTCTCCGGCGGAAAGGCAGCCGGAAGCTGCGTTTTGCGATTAATCATGACAAAAGCCCGGGCGCAGCGAGGCAAACCATCCGACTCAAATCTAAAAATTCCCATTTTTCAAAAAAATGATTAAAATCTGAATAAGGCTTGTATTCTTCCGGATAATTTTTGTAAATTTGCTGAAAATATCTGATTCTCGGTGCCTCCTTCTTTCTCCTGTTCGCGCACCCTCAACTAATACAAAATGATTCGGTTTATTTTATCATATATTTTGCTTATTCTTCTTTGCCAATGCTCCGACAGCGCCTCCTCCCCGTCGCCCTTCGACAGGATTGACGCGATGTGCGACAACAATCCGCAACGCGCTCTGGCGATGCTTGACAAAATCGACGGCAGCGACCTTCCCGACGAAGACCGCCACCGCTGCGACCTCCTACGCATCAAAGCCAACGACAAAGCTTTCATCCGGCACGCATCCGACAGCCTCATTCTTGACGTAATCAATTTCTATTCAACCCGCAAAGACTCCCATCTATATCCCGAAGCCCTTTACTATGCCGGAAGGGTATACTCCGACATCGGCGATTACCCGGCCGCCTTGTCTTACTTCAAGAAATCCCTTCACCTGCTGAAGGAGCATGATCTGCCCGACCTGAAGGCAAGGGCCCTTTCCCAAAGCAGCAACCTTCTTATCGCGATGAGGCAATATCCCGGTGCCATAGAATATGCCGGCGAAGCCCTGAGGATCGATTCCGCAGCCGGCGACCCGGTTTGCGTGATGTTCGACCTCGAACGCCTCGGACAGGCCTATCTTCACAACCGCAACTACGACGAGTCGGAAGATTGTTTCCTCAAGGCACGCGCCATCGCTTCCGAGTTTTCCCTACCCGACTCCATCGACCATCTCACCTATATCGCAGCCATCAAATATCATCAAAACCGCCTTGACTCCGCCATGACGCTTATCCGCAAGGTCCTGCCACATGGCGATTCAGCGTCGCGCGCCACTGCGCTCGAATACGCCGCTGAAATATTCAGATGTGCCGATATGCCCGACTCCGCTACCATCTATGCACGCCAACTAATTGAAAGCGAAGACTTCCACAATCAGAAAGTCGGCTACATGTCGCTTCTTTCCGACCAGCTGCTGAATATAGTGCCGGAAGATTCCCTGACCCAATACTCACGCCTTCTGAGCAATGCCGCCTCCGATTGCATCAATGAAAGCCTTGACATGGAAATGTCGTTGCGCAACAACTCCTTCGGTCAATCCTCCGCCTCCCTCGCCACGGAAGCCTCCGGCAGCCGCTTTCCTTGGCTTGCCGTTGCCATCGCCGCGGCATTGATACTCCTGGTCGGCCTCATCTTTTTCTTCATCCGCAGGCATGCCCATCGCCATGCAGAAGCATCCGGCGGCGAAGAGGCCCCACCCTGCGCATCTGCCGTCGACGATTCCGGCTACGCGGCCATTGCCGATGCCGACGTTGCCGACAATGATACGAGAGCATCGTTGCAGACGAAACTCTCCGGCGATGCTATAGGGTATGCCGAGGCTAACGGCTACAGGTATGCCATATCGCATGAAATCCTCCGGTCTGAGATCTACCTCACCCTAAAAAGCAAAGCAAGCCACGAGATTGCAATCGAAACGGATATCAACGCGTGGGATCAGCTTAATGATTATGTAGAACTGCAATTCCCACAATTTGCCACATCGCTCCATATCCTCACCCGTGGACAATGCACACCCGACGAATTGCGCCTGGCACAGCTCACTGCCATCGGCCTCTCACCCTCGCAGATTGCCACGTTGTCCAACCGTAGCCGCTCCGCCATTTCATGCAGGAAAGATGCGTTGATGAAGAAAATGTTCGACGGACAGCTCCCAAACCGCTATTTCGAGGTGATAATAGCCCTGATCAAGACCACCCGGCCCGCCTGATCCCCCATTCCCCCGGTACCGCGACGATCTCCGAGCGGCGCCCCAAAGCACCCGCCGCGTCCCCCTCCGCCGACGGCGGATTGATGGCTTTTTCGGGGGATGTAGATAAGTTTTTAATTAAAATTTGCAAATAATGAATGTTTGCATTCGCAAATCCCAAAATATTTGTGTAATTTTACATGCCGAATTATTTTTCGGCCGTTTTTCGACATGTCCGAACTCTCTTACCACATACCGGCTCTCTTGCCGCAGACTCTCGAATGCCTTGACATAAAACCGGATGGCATTTACATCGACGCCACTTTCGGCGGCGGAGGCCATTCGCGTGCCATTCTGGAAAGGCTCGGGCCCGACGGCAGACTGCTCGGATTCGACCAGGACCTCGACGCCCTCGCCAATGCACCCGACGACCCCAGGTTCACTTTCGTCAGAAGCAATTTCCGATTCGCCCCGAATTTCATGCGCTACTACGGCATCGAAAGGGTAGACGGCATACTCGCCGACCTCGGCGTCTCGTTCCATCATTTCGACGACCCACAGCGAGGCTTCTCATTCCGCGTCGACGCCCCGCTCGACATGAGGATGAACCAGACCGCACCGCACACCGCCGCCGAGCTGATAGCATCCTCTTCGGAGAAAGACATCCTCTCGCTACTGCGCACATATACCGACCTCAAGAATCCCTCGAAGGCGGCTCGTGCCATCATGGCCGCGGCTGCTTCCTCCGGAATCCACACCACATTCCAGCTTGCCGACGCCGTGCGCCCGGCACTCAACCCGAAAGGGGAGAAGAAAGAGATGGCCCAGGTGTTTCAGGCTTTCCGCATAGCCGTCAATTCCGAGATGGAAGCGCTCACCGACCTCCTCTCGGCTGCTCCCCGCCTGCTCCGCCCCGGCGGACGGGCCGTGATCCTCACCTACCACTCCGTGGAAGACCGCATAGTGAAAAACTATTTCCGAAGCGGCAACGCGGAGGGCAACGTGGAGAAGGATTTCTTCGGAAAGGTGATATGCGACTGGATTCCCGTCACCCGCTCGCCAATACAGGCCGACGAGGCGGAAGTGGAACGCAACCCGCGCAGCCGGAGCGCCAAACTCAGGGCCGCGATGACGCGCGACTGAACACACCGGCCTGACAAAATCGGCAACACAACCAGCCATAAAGCATTTATATCTCAACATTTGATCTTCAACATCTCAACAACAATCTCATCTCAACAAGGATAAGGATGGCAACCAAAAGCAACGGGAATCAGGCCAAAGGCAAAAAGGGGATAGGCTCCACAGTGAGAAGCACCCTCAAGAAAAACACCGACGACATTCGCTCGGGGCAGGCCGTATCGCTCGAATTCTTCAAACGCAACGCCTGGGTGATAATAGTCATCATGACGGCCCTCGTGGCTGTCATGGGCCTCCGTTACCGCACGAAGGCCCGCATGGCCGAGATTAAGCAACTCAACAAGGAACTGCAACGCGCCGAAAGCTTCAAGCTTCAGGAAAAGGCTCAGTACATGACCCTCATCCGCGAGACGGAACTCACCCGACTCACGGCCGAGAAAAACCTCAGCCTCCGCTATCAGGAGGAGCCGCCCGTGATGATTGAATGCCCAGGCATCGACACTCCCGACAACTGACTCACCGCAAACGGATATGGTTAAGACTAAAAAAGGCAACAAACGGCGCGTATTCAACCGGTATGGCGTCATCTCCGCTTTCTTCTTCCTGATTGCGGTGGGCATCGTCTACAACATGTTCCGAACCACGGTGGTCGACGCTGCCGCATGGACCGAGCGCGCCGAGAAGGAGCTGTCGCAGATCGACACCATTGCCCCCGAACGTGGAAGCATTCTCGCCGCCAACGGCAACATCCTCGCTTGCAACGTGAAGGTGTGCGACATAAAGATCGACATGCGCCACAACAAGATAATGCGCATGAACAAGCAGAAACTCGGCGCCAAGCTCGACTCGCTCGCCGACACTCTCGACGTGCTCTACCCCCGCTTCGACCCGGCTACTGCCGACGCCGCAACGCGTCAGGCCCGCTCCTGGCGCGTCCGCCTGCGCGACGAGCTCGAGAAGGAGCCGTCGAGCCGTTCGCGCGCGCTCGTCGTGGCCAAGAACAGGCCCCTCGAGGAGTTCGACTCGCTCAGGAAGATAGTCTTCATCCGCGATTTCAAAGGCGCCGGCTTCCGGTGCCCGCTCTATCGCGAGGAGCATTCCCGTCGCATCTACCCCTACGGCAAGATGGCCAACCGAAGCATAGGCCGAGTGCATGAGATCTCCTCCGGCAACCCCCGCCGAAAAGGGGAGATACACGGATATTCAGGCCTCGAGAAAGACCTCGACGCACTTCTCTACGGCAAACCGGGCTTCGCCAAGAAGGCAGCCCTGCTCAAAGGCTACGGCACCTGGATCACCACTCCCCCGCAGCGGGGATTCGACCTGCTCACCACCATCGACATCGACCTCCAGGACATAGTGGAGGAAAGCCTACAGGATATCTGCGCCCTCCACGATTGCGAGTGGGGCACCGCCATCCTGATGGAGGTCACCACCGGCGAGATAAAGGCACTCTCCAGCATAGAGCGCCTTGAAGACGGATCATACGGCGAGGCCATCAACCGCGCCGTGCTCCCCTACGAGCCCGGATCGGTCATCAAACCCATCTCGATGATGATCGCTTTCGAAGACGGACTCGTATCCAACGTGAACCAGACCATCGACTGCTCACCCTTCCAGCGCACCAAAGACCCCCACGCTCCTTCGGTGAAGAACATGAAGCAGGTAATAGAGATGTCGAGCAACACCGGCATCGCCCGCGTAATATTCCGAGGCTACTCCGCCGACCCGTCCAAATACTACGACCGGCTCGCTTCGATAGGCTTCTTCGACCCCATCAACTCCGGCATCGCCGGCGAGCAGATTCCCCAGGTGCGCCGACTCGTAGACCACGACAGCAAGGGCAACAACATCACCATGACCTCGCGTCATCTCGACCTCGCCCGCCAGGCCTACGGCTACAACACGATGGTGCCCCCGCTCTACACCCTCGCCTACTACAACGCCATCGCCAACCACGGCAAGCTGGTGCGCCCGCACCTCGTGAGGGCACTCCGCTCCGAGACGGGCGACTCAATCGTGCCGATCTCCTACATCCGCGAACGCGTATGCTCTCCCGAGACGGCCGAGAAAGTGAAGCAGTGCATCCACGAAGTGGTATGGGGCGAACATGGCACCGCACGCCTCGTGCGCGACGACCGCGTGAAGATCGCCGGCAAGACCGGCACCGTCTACCCCGTCGAAAACGGCCAGTACAACACCTCGAAACGCCGCCTCGCCTTCGCCGGCTTCTTCCCCTACGACGAGCCGCAATACAGCTGCATGGTGCTCGTGCAGGGCAACGCCGGCCTCAGCGCCAACCGTTCGTCGGGACAGGTGCTGAAGCAGATAGCCCTCAAGATGCACGCACGCGGCATGCTCTCCGAAAACCCGAGGCTTGAGAAGACGGCGGCAAAAGGGCGCCCCGTGGTGGCCGCAAGCAACGCCCCCGAGTCGCACAAGATTGCCGAGACCATCGGCCAGCCCATAAGCCGCGTAAGCCGCAAGGCCCGCTACGATGCCGGCAAAGTGCCCGACGTAGCAGGTCTCGACCTCCGCTCCGCGGTCGGCGAGCTCGAACGCCTCGGCCTCAACGTCACGGTCAGCGGCACCGGACGCGTGGTGCGCCAGTCGATACCGCCCGGCACCAAAGCCCGGCGGGGCGACAGGATAATCCTCACCCTCCGCATCTGACCCGCCTCTCCCCCCTCCACTCTCCACTCAAACTTGAATCCTGAATCCGACACTGATATGACTGCTAAATTATCTACTCTGCTTAAAGAAATCACCCCCATCGAGATTGTGGGCGATATCGACAAGAATATACTCTCGCTCGAGAGCGATTCGCGGCGCGTGGCAAAAGACAGCCTGTTCGTCGCCGTGAGAGGCGTCACCACCGACGGCCATAAATACATCCCGATGGTCGCTTCCGCCCGCGTGGGAGCCATCGTGTGCGAGGAAATGCCCGCACAGTTCGAGCCCGGCATCACCTACGTGAAGGTGGCCGACTCTGCCGATGCCCTCGGACGCCTCGCTTCGGCTTGGTTCGGACATCCATCGCAGAACCTGAAGCTCGTGGGCGTCACCGGCACCAACGGCAAGACCACCACCGCAACCCTCCTCTACGAAATGGCGCGCCTCGACGGTTATGAAGCCGGTCTCATTTCCACTGTCTGCAACTACGTAGGCCTCCGCGCCATCCCCACCACTCACACCACCCCCGACCCCATCACCCTCAACCGCCTTCTGGCCGAGATGGTCGACGCCGGATGCGAATACGCATTCATGGAGGTATCGAGCCATGCCGCGCAGCAGAAACGCATCGCAGGCCTCCGATTCACGGGAGCAATCTTCTCAAACCTCACACGCGACCACCTCGACTATCACGGCACGGTGGAAAACTACATGAACGCCAAGAAGGCCTTCTTCGACATGCTTCCCGCCGATGCCTTCGCCCTCGTCAACATCGACGACAAATCGGGCCGCTACATGATACAGAACACCAAGGCCAAGACCTACACCTACTCGCTGCGCAGCGATGCCGATTTCCGCACCCGTGTGGTTGAAAGCCGCCTCGACGGCACTCTCCTCAGCATCAACGGCACCGAGGTGGAGGTACAGTTCACCGGTCGCTTCAACGCCTACAACCTCACCGCCGTCTACGGCGCGTCGCTGCTCTGCGGCCTCGACAAGGAGAGCGTGCTCGTGGGCATGAGCAAGCTCGTCCCCGTGGCCGGACGTTTCCAGACTTTCCACGGCGCCGACGGCGTGACCGCCATCGTAGACTACGCCCACACCCCCGACGCCCTCGTCAACGTGCTCGACACAATCCGCGAGGTGCTCGGACCCGACGGATACATCACCACCGTGGTGGGTGCCGGCGGCAACCGCGACCATGGCAAGCGCCCGCTCATGGCGCAGGAAGCAGCATGCCGCTCCGACCGGCTCATCCTCACCTCCGACAATCCGCGCGACGAGGAGCCGCAAGACATCATCGACATGATGAAGGCCGGCCTCAGCGCCGAGGAGCTCCGCCGCACCCTCTGCATCGCCGACCGCCGCGAGGCTATAAAGGCCGCCCTCTCCACCTGCCCGCAGGGGGGAGTGGTGCTCATCGCCGGCAAGGGCCACGAGCCCTATCAGGAGATAAAGGGAGTGCGCCATCATTTCGACGACCGCGAGGAAGTGTGCGCGTTCCTCAACATCAGCTTCTCCTCATCTTCCAACTGATTTTAAATCCAACCGACATAACAACCCCACCCTAACCATACGCCACGGCAGTCTGCGGGCTGCCCGGCCCCACACCAATGCTTTATTCACTTTTCGAATACCTCCAGTCGCTCCCCGGTTTCGACCTCCCGGGCCGGCACCTGATGACATACATCACTTTCCGCACCGGAGTGGCTTTCGCGCTCTCTCTGCTCATCGCGCTCATATTCGGCCGACGCATCATCGACCGCCTGCAGAAGATGCAGGTAGGAGAGGTGGTGCGCAATCTCGGCCTCGAAGGACAGATGAAGAAGACCGGCACTCCCACCATGGGCGGTGTCATCATCATCCTCTCCATCATGGTGCCCTGCCTGCTGCTCGGCAATCTTTCCAACATCTACATGCTCCTCATGCTCGTCGCCACGGTCTGGACCGGAGCCATCGGTTTCCTCGACGACTTCCGCAAGGTGAAATATCACAATAAAGACGGGCTCAACGGCAAATACAAGATAATCGGTCAGGTAGGCCTCGGCCTCATCGTGGGCCTCGCCATGTGGCTCTCGCCCCAGATCATGATGAGCAGCGCACCCGACTCCGACCGCGCCGAAGCCGACACCGGGTTCCGGCAGGCAACAGTCGTGCTGGAGCAGACGCCGGAGGCTGCAATAGTGCTCGCCTCCCAGACCTACGACCCCGAGGCCGGACAGGACGGGGTAAGCCCCGTAAAGGTCTACAAGACGCCCGAGACCACCATCCCCTTCGTGAAGAACAACAACTTCAACTATCTCTGGCTCACCTCATGGATTCCTGACAAAGACGCCGCCCGCACCGCCGGATGGATCATCTTCGTGCTCGTTGTGATAGTGGCCGTGACCGCCGTCAGCAACGGCGCAAACCTCACCGACGGCCTCGACGGCCTCTGCGCCGGCACTTCCGCCATCATCGGCGTCGCCCTCGCCATCATGGCCTATCTCGGCGGCAACGTCATCTACTCCGGCTACCTCAACATAATGTATATCCCCGGCTCGGAAGAGCTCGTGGTCTACGCCGGTGCATTCATCGGAGCCCTCGTCGGCTTCCTCTGGTATAATGCCTTCCCCGCGCAGGTGTTCATGGGCGACACCGGGTCGCTCATGCTCGGAGGCATCCTCGTCGTTTTCGCCATCCTCATCCGCAAGGAACTCCTCATCCCCCTGCTCTGCCTCTTCTTCTTCATCGAAGACCTCTCGGTCGTGATGCAGGTGGCATGGTTCAAGATCACCAAGAAAAAATATGGCGAGGGGCGCCGCATCTTCAAGATGACACCGCTCCACCACCATTTCCAGAAAGCCGGCGACGGCAGCATAAAAGCGCTCATCCAGTTTCCGCGCACTCCCATTCCGGAGTCGAAGATCGTGGTGCGCTTCTGGATCATCGGCATCCTGCTCGCCGCCATCACTTTCGTCACCCTCAAGATAAGGTGACGCCCCCCTCTCCCTCTCACGCGGCAGCCCCCGTTGCCGCACCCCGTATCCTGATTACGCAAATAAGCTTAAAACAACTTCCAACGCAAGTAATGAAAGATAAAGAACTTTTCAAGGGCAAAAGCCTCGTCGTCCTCGGCGCCGGAGAAAGCGGCGTCGGTGCCGCCGTGCTCGGCGAAGCCCTCGGCATGCGCGTCCTTGTCAGCGACAGCGGTCCCATTGCCGACAAATACCGCGTGCAGCTCATGCGTCGCGGCATCCCGTTTGAAGAAAACGGTCATTCCGAAAAACGCATCCTCTCCGCCGACTACATCATCAAAAGCCCCGGCATTCCCCCCTTCGCTTCCATCGTGAAAGCGGCCGACGCCGCCGGCATTCCCATCCTTTCCGAAATTGAATTCGCCGGTTGGTTCACCAACGCAAAAATGGTATGTATCACCGGCTCAAACGGCAAGACCACTACCACGATGCTCATCTACCACATCCTCCGCAAGGCCGGCCTCAACGTGGGCCTCGCAGGAAACGTGGGCCGCAGCCTCGCGCTGCAGGTGGCCGAGGAGCCTCACGACATCTACGTCATAGAGCTCTCAAGCTTCCAGCTCGAGAACATGTATGAATTCAAGGCCAACATCGCGGTGCTCCTCAACATCACCCCCGACCATCTCGACCGCTACGACAATCAGATGAGCAACTACGCCAAAGCCAAGTTCCGCATCGCGCGAAACCAGAAGCAGGACGACTATTTCATCTACTGGGTCGACGACCCCATCGTGGCTCCCCAGGTGGCTGCAATGCGCAGCGAGGCCACACTCATGCCCTTCTCCGACCACTACGACCCGGAGGCCGCCGCATGGACCGACGAAGACGGCATCGTACACTTCGACGTGCCCGGCGAGACATGGGACATACCCCGAGACAGAATCGCCATCCCCGGAAAGCACAATCTCTACAACTCCATGGCAGCCGGCATCTCGGCCAGCCTCCTCAACATCCGCCGCGACACCATCAAGGAAGCGCTCGGCGACTTCGAGGCCGTAGAGCATCGGCTTGAGTTCGTAAGGGAAATCGACGGCGTTAGATGGATCAACGACTCCAAGGCCACCAACGTCAACTCCACATGGTATGCGCTCGACAGCATGCGCACGCCCGTGGTGCTGATACTCGGCGGCAAAGACAAGGGCAACGACTATTCCGAGATTCTCCCCCTCGTGAAGGAGAAAGTGAAGGCCATAGTCTGCATGGGACACGACAACACCAAGCTCCTCCGCTTCTTCGAAGGCGAGGTGCCCGAGATCCGCGACTGCCACTCGCTGGCCGAAGCCGTGGAAGCGTGCCGTGAGATTGCCACACCCGGCTCCACGGTGCTCCTCTCGCCCTGCTGCGCAAGCTTCGACCTCTTCAAAAGCTACGAAGACCGCGGCACCCGCTTCAAGGACGCCGACAACTCCCAAACCCACACCAACCCATAATCCACCCCCTTAAACATACAACATTAAACCAACAACAATAAACCATAAACCTCATATCCCGCCCCCGGGGGCGGGATATGAATAAAAACTATGACAGACAATAACGACGACGGCATTTTCATCCGGGAGACAATTGGCGGCCGCGACGTATCTGCCTCTGCCACCGCCCCTCGGCGGCAAGCACGCGTTGGCAAGAAGGAAGCCATCATCGCCACCGTGAAAAGCAGCGACCCCTACATCTGGGGCATATACATCACCCTCGTGGTGGTGTCCATCATCGAGCTCTACAGCGCATCATCCTCCGAGGTGGTGGGCAGCAACGTCTACGCCCCGCTCATCAGGCACTGCATGTTTCTCGGCATCGGATTCGTGATCCTCTATCTCATCCAGAAGATACACTACGGCTACATCGCCCGTTTCGCACCCCTCATAGGCATCCTCTCATGGCTTGCCCTCGCCTACTCATCCTTCATGGGCGTCGAGATCAACGGAGCGCAGCGTGCATTCAATATCGGGCCTCTCACCGTGCAGCCCCCGGAAATCGTCAAACTCACCGTTATTCTCTGGCTCGCGACAATCCTGGCCAAAAACCAGAAACGCCACGACGTGAAGACGGCCGGTATCGTATATTCGGCCGTCATTGTAGCCATGTTCGGCGGTCTGCTCGCGCTCAACGGACTCACCAACACCCTGCTCGTGATGCTCGTCAGCGTCTCGATGTTCATGATTTGCGGCATCCCCTACAAGAAGATTGCCATCATCATCGGCATCTACGCCGTGCTCGCAGGCTCTTTTTATGTCGCCAACAAGATGCTCCACTCCAGCTCCGCCTTCGACAAGGTAGGGCAGACCGAGGTGGCCTATGCCACCGCCAACCAGCATTCCATCGGCTCGGAGACTCATGTCAACCGCATCACGAGCCATATACGCGGCGTACACCCAGGCGACTCCCTCACCGACCAGAACCGCCAGGTCATCATGGCCAAATTCGCCCAGGCTCGCGGCGGCCTCGTGGGCAAAGGTCTCGGCAATTCGCGCGAGAGCGTCCGCCTGCCCCTCGCCTTCTCCGACTATATCTACAGCATCGTGATTGAAGAAGGCGGACTCCTCGGCGGCATATTCGTCATGATCCTCTATCTCCTCCTGCTCGCAAGGGCCGGTTTCGTGGCCTACAACCTCAACCGCGCACTCCCCGCTTTCCTCATTCTCGGATGCGCCATCCTCATCGTCTCCCAGGCACTCATCCACATGGCCATCGTCACCGGTCTCTTCCCCGTCTCGGGCCAGCCACTCCCCTTCATCTCGAAGGGTGGAACGTCGGTGCTCGTCATGAGCGCCGCCATCGGTGTGATGCTCTCTGTCTCGCGCCACGCAGCCCGCCAGAACGACGGACGCTCGCAGCGCGACAACGATGAGTCGCGCCACCTCGGCAAAGACATGGACGCCATCAACGCCTCGGCCGAAGCCTGACGTCCACCCCACAAAAAAGACAATCACACTTAAAGACCCAGAAGTCCTTGAAGTCATAAAAGACTTTAAAGTCTCAAAGGTCTTTAAGTCCCACCTCAAATAAAACCCCTGTCAAGAAAAATGGGAAAAGAAAAATATAGGATCCTGATCAGCGGCGGCGGCACCGGCGGCCACATCTTCCCCGCTCTCAGCATCGCCAACGCCCTCAAGCTCCGACTCGACTGCGACATCCTTTTCGTAGGCGCCGACAACCGCATGGAGATGGAGCGCGTACCCGCTGCCGGTTATGAGATAAAAGGTCTCCCCGTGGCCGGATTCGACCGCCGGCATCTGCTGAAGAATTTCTCCGTCTTGCTCAAGCTCCGCAAGTCGATTGCCATGGCACGCAGGATTGTGGCCGACTTCAAGCCCGACATCGCCATCGGTGTCGGCGGCTACTGCTCCGGCCCCACTCTCAAGGCCGCACAGCGCGCCGGAGTGCCCACGCTGCTTCAGGAGCAGAACTCCTACGCCGGAGTGACCAACAAACTGCTGGCCAAGAAAGCCGGCCGTATCTGCGTGGCCTATCCCGGCATGGAGCGCTTTTTCCCCGCCGACAAGATTGTGCTCACCGGCAATCCCGTGCGCAAGGATATCCTCTCCGCATCCGTATCGCCCGAAAAGGCTCGCGAACGGTTCGGCCTAAACCCGCAGCGCCCCACGGTGCTCGTGGTGGGCGGTAGCCTCGGCGCCCTCACCCTCAACGAGAGCATGGAGAGCGGCATTCGCCGCCTCAACGAGGCCGGCATCCAGGTGATATGGCAGACCGGCAAGAATTTCGGCGACCGAGGCAGCATCGCCGCCAAGAATCTCGAAGGGGTAGTGGTGACCCGCTTCATCTCCGACATGGCGGCTGCCTACGCTGCCGCCGACCTCGTGGTGTCGAGGGCCGGAGCCGGATCCATCAGCGAGCTTGAACTCCTCGCCAAGCCCTGCATCCTCGTGCCGAGCCCCAATGTGGCAGAAGACCACCAGACCAAAAACGCCCGCGCGCTTTCCGACAAGGGTGCGGCGGTACTCGTGCCCGACGCCGAGGCACGCACCTCGCTCGTCGACACCATTACCAGTCTGATAGCCGACAAGCCCCGCATGGCCGCCATGAGCACCGCCATCAAGGAGTTGGCACTCCCCGACTCCGATGAGAAAATTGTAGATGAAGTTGTCTCGATTCTCCAAAACAGCAAAAAATGAACACCCCCCGTCAATTATATTTCATTGGTGCCGGCGGCATCGGTATGGCAAATCTCGTGCGCTATTTTCTCCACAAGGGTTGCCGCGTCGCCGGCTACGACCGCACCTCCTCCGCTCTCACCGACGCCCTGCGCCATGAAGGCGCCGACATCGTATTCGACGACGACCCCGCCCTCATCCCGGCCGAAATGCTCGACAAAGACGCCACTCTCGTGGTCTACACTCCGGCCGTGGGCGACGACAACCGCATCCTCTCCCATTTCCGCAGCCTCGGGTTCCAACCCATAAAGCGGGCTGCCCTCCTCGGACTCATCACCCGCGACAGCAACGGCATCTGCATAGCCGGATCGCACGGCAAGACCACCACTTCTTCCATGACAGCATGGATTCTCGAGCAGTCGGCTGCCGGATGCCACGCCTTCCTCGGCGGAATACTGCGCAACACGGGCAGCAACCTCATGATAGCCCGCGCAGGCTCAAGCTGCGTGGTGGAGGCCGACGAATACGACCGCTCCTTCCATCAGCTCACTCCCTGGCTCGCAGTCATCACCTCGACCGATCCCGACCATCTCGACATTTATGGCGACGAAGCCGGCTACCGCGAAGGTTTCTCTCACTTCACCAGCCTCATACGCCCCGACGGCTTCCTCATCATCAATTCGAGCCTCGACCTCGAGACGCGTCTTGCCAAGGGCGTCACTCTTGAAACCTACAGCGGCCACGATTCCGCCCAGAAAAGAGGGGATTGGTATGCCGACAACGTCCGCTGGCTCCCCGGCCGACTCGTCGTCGACATCCACGGCCCGGAGGTGGACATTGCCGACATCGCGCTCGGCGTCCCCGTCGAGATCAACATCGACAACTCGGTGGCGGGCGCCGCTGCAGCATGGCATGCCGGAGCCTCTGCCAATGAGATCCGGCAGGGCCTATCCACCTTCATGGGCGCTGAACGCCGTTTCCAGATATGGCGTGACGGCGCCGACGGAGGCCCCGTGGTGATCGACGACTATGCCCATTCGCCCGGCGAGGTGAAGGCCTCAATCGGGTCGGTCAGGAAACTTTATCCGGGCAAGGAGATTGCCGTCGTTTTCCAGCCGCACCTCTACACCCGCACCCGCGATTTCGCTCCCGATTTCGCCGCCGCACTCTCCGATGCCGACACCGTGATCATGCCCGAGATATACCCCGCGCGCGAAAAACCGATTCCCGGCGTGGATTCCATGATGATTCTTAACGACGTTAGTTGCAAAAATAAAATATATTGTGAGCGAAAAAATTTGCTCAATTTGATAAAAAATAGTAACTTTGAAGTGCTTATGACTTTAGGAGCGGCCGATTTGAATGTGCTTTTGCCTGAAATCTGCCGCATCGTCGCTCCAAAACACTGACACTGTTGAAGTTATCGCGCCATGTGGAAGACCGCGTTCAAAATATCGATATGCCTGTTGCTGCTGGGATATGTCTCGGTGGCATTCGCTCTCGCGCGCCGCGACAATGCACGGCGCATCTGCAGCGGCATCGACATGGAGATTCTCGGCAACTCAATCCCCGACAGCGTGCTCAGGCACGGCGTCAGGTCGCAGCTCGAGCGATACGGACATAAGCTCACGGGCGAACGACTCGCCGACATCGACCTCCAGGCTCTCGAAGACTATCTCGGCAAGTTCTCCAACTTCGAGACCGTGGAATGCTCATTCAACCCCGACAGCCGGCTGCGCATCACCATCACTCCCATCAAGGCCGAGGTGAGGGTGTTTGAGGCCGGCGGCGGAAGCTTCTACATCAACCGCCAGGGCAAGCGCATCAAGGCCGACGCCGAGTTCTACATCGATGTGCCGATCCTGTTCGCATCCAAAGCCACCGACAGGTATCTCGCCAACGCCCTCCCCCTCATCCGCTATGTCTCCTCCGACCCGGAGCTCAACTCCCTCGCGGCAGCCTTCAAGATCGACGGACCTTCCGACATCCTGATGATTCCGCGCATTCACGGACATGTGGTCAATTTCGGCGACTCGTCACGGCTTCCCCAGAAGAAAGCCGCCCTGCTCACCGCCTACCGCAACGTGCTCCCGGCAAAGGGATGGACAAGATACGACACCATCTCGGTGAAATTCAGCAATCAGATTGTAGCTTCCCGACGCGACAAGGCACTCCCCTCCCACGGTCCGCTCGACGACGACGAGATCGACCTCGAAGAGGCTACTCTCCCCGACCTCAACGACCTCGATACCCAACACTAAACAGTAGAGAATCATCCGCAACATAATGAATAAAGACAAATACATCGCTGCATTGGAGATAAGCAGCTCGAAAGTGATCGGCGCTGTCGGCATCGCCGGCAAAAGCGGTCAGCTCGAGATTATAGCCGTCGACCAACAAAAGTCGACCGACTCAGTGCGCTATGGACAGATCCAAAATACAGAAGAGACGTTCCGGCTCACGAACTTCGTGCTCGAACGCCTCGAACGCCGATCGAACATTGCCCCGCGCGAAATCACCGGCGTCTACGTCGGCCTCTCGGGCCGATCCATGAGAAGCATCCCTATCGATGTTTCCCTCAGCCTCCCCGACGACACCGAGATTTCCGAGGCCATCATCGAACGCCTCCGCTCCAACGCTCTCGACACCGACATCGACTCCTCGCTCGAGATAATCGATGCCGTGCCCAGAATCTTCAAGGTAGGAAAGACCGAGACTCACCGCCCTATCGGAATGATGGGCAACGGCGTGTCGGCAACCTACGACCTCATCGTCGCCCGCCCCGCTATCCAGAGCAACATGCGCCGCGTCATCAACGACAAGCTCGGCCTTGAGCTCAAAGGATTCGTAGTCACTCCCCTCGCCACAGGATATATCGCCCTCTCCGAGCAGGAGAAGAAACTCGGCTGCATGCTCGTCGACATAGGCGCCGAGACCACCACCGTCACCATCTATTCGCGTGGCAACCTCGTATATTTCGCCACTCTCCCGCTCGGCGGACGCAACATCACCCGCGACCTCACCACCCTCAACGAGCTCGAGGAGAAAGCCGAAGACTTCAAGATAACTTTCGGCAACGCCATAGCACCCGCCACTCCCTCGCAGGTGAAGGTGGGACGCCACAAGCAGTCTGACATCTCCAACATCGTCGTGGCACGCGCCGAGGAAATCGTCACCAACATCATCGAGCAGCCACGCTATGCCGGCCTTTCCGAAGCAGACATTCCGGAAGGCATCATCCTTTGCGGTGGCGGCGCGCGCCTCAACGGCATAATGGAGCTCATCGGCAAGTTGTCGGGCCTCAAGGTGAGGATGGCATCACTCCCCCACTTCATCCGCATGAACGACAGCAACGGACAGGGAATGGATAGCCTCCAGCTCGCTGCAATCATGTATGCCGGAGCCGAGAAATCATCCGACGACTGCCTCCAGATGCCCGCCCCGCAGCAACCCGCCGAGGTCGACGAGGTCGACGACACAATGGCGACCAAGACCGAACAGAAGGGGCAGAAACCGCGCATTAAGAAACCCTCGTTCTTCACCAAGTTCGGCAACAAGCTCGGACGTATGTTCACCCCCATCGACGACGACGACGAGGGCGACGAACTCAATTAGGAAGGTATGGATACGGAAAACTGAAACAATATGGAAGATTACAACTCAAATATAACAGACACCACTGAATTTGCCGACGACAAATCTTCCGCCATCATCAAGGTGATTGGCGTGGGCGGTGGCGGCGACAACGCTGTCAACTACATGTACCGCCAGAATATTCCGAACGTCAACTTCGTGGTCTGCAACACCGACAAGCAGGCGCTGAAGATGTCGCCCGTGCCCAATCAGCTCATCCTCGGATGGGACGTGACCCAAGGCCGGGGCGCCGGCAACAACCCCGATGTCGGCCGCCAGTGTGCCGAGGCTTCCGCCGACGAGATCCGAGCCCTCTTCGACAGCAACACCGAGATGGTGTTCATCACAGCAGGCATGGGCGGCGGAACCGGAACCGGTGCCGCTCCCGTTGTGGCACGCATCGCCAAGGAAGAGGGTAAGCTCACGATAGGCATCGTCACTGTCCCCTTCCTCTTCGAAGGAAAGAAAAAGATCATGAAGGCGTTCGAAGGCGCCAAGGAGATGCAGAAGCACGTCGACGCCCTTCTCGTCATCAACAACGAGAACCTCATCGAGATATATCCCGACTACGACTTCTTCAACGCTTTCGAGAAAGCCGACGACACCCTGGCAAACGCCGCACGCTCCATCTCTGAGATCATCAGCGAGGAATGCTACATCAACGTCGATTTCGAAGACGTGAAGACCACACTCAAGGAGTCGGGCACCGCCATCATCTCAACTGCCTACGGCGAAGGGAAAAACCGTATATCGAGCGCAATCTCCAACGCCCTCCACTCCCCGCTCCTCAAGAAGCACGACATCAACACCTCGAAGCGCCTCCTCCTGAAGTTCTCTTGCAACAGGCATAGCGAACGACCCATCACCACCGTGGAGATGACGGAAATCTACAATTTCACATCGAAGCTTCCCGACACCATCGACGTGAAATGGGGTATTGCCGACAATCCGGAACTCGGCGACAAGCTTAAGGTCACCATCCTCGCCTCCGGCTTCAACCTCACTCTCGTCGACAGCGCAAAAGGGGGCGGCGACAACAAGGAAAACTCCAAAGACGAGGGTATCGTCATCTTCGGCAGCGAGACCGACGACCCCGCCGTCAAGTCCGCGCAGGAAGAGGAGATGGACCGCCAGATCAAGGAACTGTACGGCGCCGAGAAGCTCACGAAGCAGCTGCACGAGGCCAACAAGGCAAAATACGCGGTGCTCGAGCCTTCGCAATTCGACAACCACGAGATTGCGGCACTCCTCGAACGCACTCCGGCATTCAACCGCAACCAGCAGTTTCTCGACGAGATGCGCCGCATAATGGAAGGCAACGACAACCGGGTGCAGCGCCAGCCCGCTCCCAAGGATACCACCAACCCCGACGTCATCAACTTCTGAAGGCGACGCTCCAAAAACTGCGATTCAATAGAAATTCAATAGAAAATTTTTAAATTCAAATAAATTCTCCTCCCGGTTCATTCTTTAATTTTATGGATCAGACTCCAGTTAAATACCAGATGGTGGCGAAGACTTTCCAGGGCCTGGAAGAAGTGCTTCGCGACGAACTTATCGAGTTAGGCGCCGAAAACATCGAGATCGGCAAACGCATGGTGCAGTTTGAAGGCGACCTCGCCCTCATGTACAAGGCTAACATCTGCTGCCGCACTGCCCTCCGCATCCTCAAGCCTATTGTCAAATTCACCGCCGCCAACACCGACGACCTATACGACGCTGTCCGCGAGATAGAATGGGAGAAATACATGACTGCCGACTCCACTTTCTCTATCGATTCAACTGTGACGAGCACTGAATTCACCCATTCCAAGTTTGTCACCTACCGCGTCAAGGACGGCATCGTCGACCATTTCAACGACATCTGCGGAAAGCGCCCCTCGATACGCATCCACGGCGCCGACATACAGCTCAACGTGCACATCTCCGACGACCGCGTCACCATCTCGCTCGACTCAAGCGGCGAACCCCTCTCGAAGCGCGGCTACAAGGTGGAGAACACCGAAGCACCCATCAATGAGGTGCTCGCGGCAGGCATCATAATGCTCTCCGGATGGAAAGGGGAGTGCGACTTCGCCGACCCCATGTGCGGATCGGGCACTTTCCTCACCGAGGCTGCCCTCATCGCCGCCAACATCAACCCCGGCATCTACCGCGACAAGTTCGCTTTCGAGTCGTGGGACGACTTCGACGAGGAACTCTTCGAGGAAATCTACAACGACGACTCAGGCGAGAAGGAATTCGCCTACAAGATCTATGGCGGCGACATCGACCCCGAAGCCGTGAGGATTGCCCGCCGCAACGTCAAGAACGCCAAGGTCGACAACATGGTGGAGATTTCATGCCGCAGCATCGAGGAATGGACCGACAATGCCCCCGAGGGCGTGCTCGTCACCAACCCGCCCTACGGACAGCGCATCAACCCCACCAACATGACGGCCCAGGCCCTCTACCGCACCATCGGCTCCTGCCTGAAGCAGAATTTCGAAGGATGGAACGCCTGGATCATCGGCCTCGAGGAAGGCTTCATGAAAGATATAGGCCTCAAGCCTTCGGTGAAATATCCGCTGCTCAACGGTGCCCTCGAATGCACACTCAATGAGTATGTGATGTTCAGCGGAAGCTACAATGATTTCCGCAGCGAAGGGGGAGTGGTGAAACACGACCGCAAGGACGCAGACACCCCGAAGGTGCGCCGCATGTCCGACAAGGAATGGGAAGACGACGCACGCCGCTTCGACGGCAAGAGCCGCAAGAGTGCCGCTCATGGCAACCGCCAGGAGAAACCGCGCCGCTTCGACGACGACAAGCCCCGCCGTTTCAAGGACGACCGTCCCC
>JAUNFY010000045.1:0-6070 GCA_030524805.1 Bacteroidales bacterium
CAAGGGAATCATCAGATGATGCCCTGGCCCATCATGGCGTCGGCTACTTTCAGGAAGCCGGCGATGTTGGCGCCCTTCATGTAGTTGATGTAGCCGTCGGCCTGGGTGCCGTGTTCCACGCATGCTGAGTGGATGTCGCTCATCATGGTGTGGAGTCGTTTGTCGACTTCCTCGGCGCTCCACTGGAGGTGTTCGGCATCCTGGCTCATCTCGAGGCCCGATACGCCTACGCCGCCTGCGTTGACAGCCTTGCCGGGGCAATATACGGTCTTGTTGGCGATGAAAGCGTCGATGGCTTCCGGGGTGCAACCCATGTTGGATACTTCAGCGCAGAGCTGCACGTTGTTGGCGATAAGCTGTTTTGCGTCTTCGCCGTTGAGCTCGTTCTGGGTAGCGCAGGGAAGGGCGATGTCGACTTTCTGTTCCCAAGGTTTGCGGCCTGCATAGAAAGTGGAGCCGGGGAACTGCTCTGCGTAGGGAGCCACGATGTCGTTGCCCGAAGCGCGGAGTTCGAGCATGTATTCGATCTTTTCGTCGTTGAGGCCTTCGGGATCATAGATGTAGCCGTCGGGACCGGAGATGGTCACTACCTTCGCGCCGAGCGATGTAGCCTTCTTTGCAGCGCCCCAAGCCACGTTGCCGAAGCCGGAGATGGCGATAGTCTTGCCGTTGAGGTCTTCGTTCCAGATCTTCTTCAGCACGTTCTGCACGAAGTAGATGGCGCCGTAGCCTGTAGCCTCGGGGCGCAGACGGCTGCCGCCGAACGAGAGGCCCTTGCCGGTGAATGTGCCGGTATTCTCGCGGGCGAGTTTCTTATACATGCCATACATGTAGCCCACTTCGCGTCCGCCTACGCCGATGTCGCCTGCGGGAACGTCGCGGTCCGGACCGAGGTTGCGCCAGAGTTCGAGCACGAATGCCTGGCAGAAACGCATGATTTCAGCGTCGCTCTTGCCGCGGGGCGAGAAGTCGGAGCCGCCCTTGCCGCCGCCCATGGGCAGAGTTGTGAGAGCATTTTTGAAAGTCTGCTCGAATCCGAGGAACTTCAATATCGAGAGATTCACACTTGCATGGAAGCGGATGCCACCCTTGTAAGGGCCGATGGCGTTGTTGAACTGCACGCGATAGCCGATGTTGTTCTGCACTTCGCCCTTGTCGTCGACCCAAGTCACGCGGAAAGTGAAGATGCGGTCGGGCTCCACCATGCGCTCGATGATGCGCGCCTTTTCATACTCAGGATGCTGATTGTAGACGTCTTCCACTGAAAGAAGCACTTCCTTCACTGCCTGGAGGAATTCTTTCTCACCGGGGTGCTTGGCCTCGAGGTTGGCCATGATCTCATTGATGTTCATATCCTTTTTGTTTTTATCTGAAGCGGCGCCGGAGCAGGCGCTCCGGCTCGCCCTCAGAAGATTAACGGTATTAGTAATTTTTCAGTTATCAAGAGTGAAAACTGTCGCTGTTAGTTTTCAGTTGCAAATATAAAGCATTTATATCATTCCACCAAAGAAACCGACAAATATTTTTGGAATATTTCCACAAAACAGGCCTATTTATGTTTTAAAACATAATTCGGGCCCCGGATTTGTGAAATCCGGGGCCCGTCAGATGGATCTTATAAGGGGTCAAATCACTTGTTTTCGAAGATTACGATACGGTTCCAGTCGTTGTTGGCGGGATAAGGCTGGGTTGCGCTGCCTTCTGCCTGAACTGAGATGCGGTCGGAAGAGATGCCGTATTTCTTCACGAGGGCGTCGGCTACGGCCTGTGCGCGGCGCTGCGAGAGAGCCTGGTTGTATTCGGCTGTGCCGGTGTCCTTGTCGGCATATCCGGCAACCACGATGTTGACGCTCGGGTTGTCTTTAAGATACTGTGCCATGTTGTAGACATTCACGTCTTCCTGCGATTCGATCACGCTGGAGTTGATCTTGAAGCGAACTGTGGCGAGCAGCGGCTGGTCGGGACCTTCCACGTTGACAACTTCGGTCACTGTCTTCGGAGCGGCGAGAGCGGCTGCGAGAGCCTGGTTCGATTCGAGAAGTTCGGCGCGGAGATTGTTGACCTCACCGTTGAGGGCTGCGATTTCGGAAGCGCTCACGCATTCATTGTAGGAGTCCCATCCGCGGCCACCGATGTTGAAGTTGAAGCCACCGAGGCAGGAAACCTTGGCATCGACTGCCTGGCCGTAGGCGCAACCGTTCCAGTTGTCGCCGTAGAATGAGGCGCGTGCTTCAGCGAAGAAGTCGACATAGTCGCAAAGACGGAGGCGGAACTGAACACCTGCCGATACGGGAAGGGTCCATGAGCGCTGCCAGCGGTCGTTGTCGCGGTTGAGGATGTTGGTGGCAGCAGGAGCACCGCCGTTGATGCCCTTCATGTTCCACATGAAGTCGCCGCCGAGGCCTACGAAAGGAATGACGCTGAACGGACGGTCGGGATTGACGCCGCCGAGCGAGTTGCACATATCCCACATGAACTCAAGGCTCAGGTTTACGTGGTTTGCTCGGGTCCATCCGTCGGCCATGCGGGTGGAGACTGGATTATCCCAGTGGAGCACACCGCCCACTGCGTTGAGGCGGAAGCCGATGTAGGGAGTAAACCAGCGGCCCACAGCGAAATTATATTCGGCTGTCATGATATCTTTGTCGACTACGGTGCGACCGTTGCCGTGTCCGAGACCGCGCTCCACGATCGGTTGTGTAACGCCTGCGCCAACCTGGATAAACCAATTGTCGCGCCAACTTGAATAATACCTGTCGGTATTGTCGCAGTTGAATTCGGTTACTGAGGTAGCCTCTTCAGCTACAACTACATCTTGTGCGTTTGCCGCAACCGGAAGCAGGAATGCACTTGCGCAGACTGCTGTCAGAATAGTGTTGATACGTGTTTTCATAGTGGTTCAAGTTAAATTAAGTATAATTAAACTTATTTAATGTTTGTTCCGGTCGGTCTTCCTTTTTTCGGTTTGGAAGTTGAAGAAACATTAAATTTTGTTTTGTAAATAAAACGCATCCGTGCCGTCAGGGTTTGAAATGAAATATTAAAAAAATATTTAATTCACGTTTCAACCGCAATGAATCTCCCTCTCATGATGCCACATGAATCCCCATGATTTCCCATGATTACACATGGATACTCATGGATAAGCATGGATATACATGGATAATCATGAGATTAAAATTTCCAGAATCTTTTTATGGCGATAAGGGAGGGCCCCAAAAAGCATCCCCTAATTTTGCGCCATGAAACACCACATTCCCTACCAAAAAATCCGGCATCCGGCCCCCGAATCGGCCCCTCTCCCCGCCGCGACGCAAACAGGGCGTTACCTGCACTGCCAAAGCCACTTACGCCATCGGCAAACCACACATCCCGCCGCTGACTGCAACATTGATGTCACATTGAGTGCCACTTTTGATGCCACAAAAGTGACGATTAAATGCCGGATAAATGCACTCTTGAGTGCAACAAAAAGAAGCCACCTATCATGCTGCATATCCGCCACTTACCGGAAGGCTCGACCACTTCAGGTAACACTTCAGGCACACATAAGGTACACTTTCAGTCCCACATCAGGTCCTATTTCAAGCACACATCAGTCACACTTTACTACCCATATTAAAAGAGTATAAACAATAAACGTAAACATTAAAAAAAACACTCTATCGAGTGTAAAAAAAGCGAGCGAGATTTGATGAAAAGGCAGATTCAACGACATGATACTAAAGTTTAAACCCGTTCATTTCCCTATTTGCGGAAATTTTATTAAATTTGCGTGATGAAAACGCTGAAGAAATACCGCATCACGATCGAAGACGAGTCGCGGCTGAGGCAGATAGCCTCGGTGAGCGCCCGTCCGTATAAATTGTGGTCGGGAGCAGTGCTCGCTTTCGTGGCGTTGCTGCTGCTTGCCTCAGCCCTCATCATGGCCACCCCTCTGCGCACTCTCCTTCCCGGCTATCTGAAGCATGGCGAGCGCACGGCGGCTGAAAAGGGGATACTGAAAATCGACTCCATCAGGGAGGCCTACAACGTCAACAGTCAGTATCTCAACAATATCCTCACGGTGTTCGACACCGACCGGGAGCCTGGCGACAGCATCCTGAAGTCGGCCACCCCCAACGAACTCCCTCCCGACTCCCTTCTGCCGGCGTCGCCCCGCGAGCGCGACTTCATCAGCCGCATGAAAGACCGCGACAAATACAACGCTACGGTGCTGGCTCCGATAGCCGGCGAGCAGCTGCGCGTCTATCCTGTGGCTGACGGCGCCACAGTAGCCGAGCAGACACGCGAGAGCATGAAGCCCCGCATCCTCACGCCGAAGCAAAGCCCGGTGTGCGCCATCAGCGACGGGCGCGTGCTGACAGTGGAATATTCCTCACCCGAAGGGGGAGCTTCGGTGGTGATGCAGCACGACAACGGGTTTGCAAGCCGCTATTCGCATCTGGGCACTCCGGCAGTGAGCCCCGGCAGCTATGTCGACGGAGGCTCCGTGATAGCCCACGGCGCGACGGGAGGCTCGATGGCTCCGGGATATTTCTTCATCGAGATTTGGTATGACGGCACTCCGGTGTCGCCCGACAGATACCTGCGCACGTCCGGTTCATGACACGGAGCGCAAACAAAACGACAACGACTAAAGCAACATACAATTTCAAAATGGACAAGATAAAAAACATAGGGGTGCTCGGATCGACCGGCAGCATCGGGACCCAGACCCTCGACATCATAGCGAAATATCCCGACCGCTACCGCGCGTCGGTATTGACAGCCCGCCGCCAGTGGCAACTGCTTGCCGAGCAGGCCCGCCGGTTCAGCCCCGACCTCGTGGTGATCGGCGACGAGCAATACTATCCGCAGCTCCGCGACGCCCTTGCCGGCACACCCACTGAAGTGGCAGCCGGAGCCGAAGCCATCGCCGCGGCAGCCGCACATCCCGCCACCGACACCGTGGTGACCGCCATGGTGGGCTACAGCGGCCTGCTCCCCACCATCTCCGCCATCAAGGCCGGCAAGACCATAGCGCTCTCCAACAAGGAGACTCTCGTGGTGGCAGGTCAGCTCATCACGTCGCTCTGCCGGCAGCACGGCGTGAGCATAGTGCCCGTCGACAGCGAGCACTCCGCCATCTTCCAGTGCCTTCAGGGTGAATCGCGCGACGAGATGCGTAAGATAATCCTCACCGCCAGCGGCGGCCCCTTCCGCCGCTTCAGCAAGGAGCAGCTGGCAGGAGTGACAGCCGCCGACGCCCTCAAGCATCCCAACTGGGACATGGGCGCCAAAGTGACGATCGACTCCGCGTCGATGATGAACAAAGGCTTCGAGATGATCGAGGCGCGCTGGCTCTTCGACTGCGCTCCGGGCGACATCGAGGTGGTGGTGCATCCGCAGTCGATAGTGCATTCCATGGTGGAATACCGCGACGGCAGCGTGAAGGCGCAGCTCGGAGTGCCCGACATGCACACCCCGATAGCCTACGCTCTGTCGTATCCCCGCCGGTTTGAGACCGACGTGCGCCCGATGAGGCTCGAAGACTACGCCACCCTCACCTTCGAACGCCCCGACATTGAGAAGTTCCCGCTGCTCGGCTACGCATTCGAGGCGATAGCGAAGGGGGGCACGATGCCTTGCATCCTCAACGCCGCCAACGAGATAGCCGTGCAGGCTTTCCTCGAGGGCAGATGCCGCTTCACCGACATGCCCCGCATAGCGCACCACACCATGGAGCATGCCGCATGGAGCGCCGACCCCGACCTCGACACCCTCATCTCGACCAACAAGGAAGCCCGCGAGATAGCGGCGAAATTTGCTGAAACACTCTAAAAACGAAAAGAAAAAACTACATTGGAAACATTCTGGATCAAGGCGGCGCAGCTGATTCTTGCCCTCGCCATACTGATAATCATACACGAATTCGGCCACTTCCTCTTCGCCCGCATATTCGGCATCCGCGTCGAGAAATTCTACATCTTCTTCGACCCCTGGAAGGAACTCTTCAAGTGGAAGCCCGGCAAATACATCGGAGGCCTCGGAAAGCAGAAAAACCTCGGCAAGGCTGACACAGCAGCCG
>JAUNFY010000045.1:6080-7402 GCA_030524805.1 Bacteroidales bacterium
TAACGCAACTGCGGCCGACACAGCTGATGCCACCGCAACTGCGGCTGACACAGCAGCGGCCTGCGCCGCCCCGAAGAAGAAATCATTCTGGGGAGAGACGGAATACGGCATCGGCTGGATACCCCTGGGCGGCTACTGCAAGATTGCGGGCATGATCGACGAGTCGATGGACACGGAGCAGATGAAGCAGCCGGCGCAGCCCTGGGAATTCCGCAGCAAGCCGGCATGGCAGCGGCTACTCGTGATGATAGCCGGAGTGCTCTTCAACTTCCTGCTGGCGATACTCATCTATGCCGGCATAGTGTTTGCCACAGGCGAACGATATGTGGCGCTGACCGACGCCCGCATGGGCATGCAGTATTCGGGCGCCGCCCTTGAGGCCGGCTTCCGCAACGGCGACATCCCCCTCGAGGCCGACGGAAAGAAACTCGACGGGCTCCCCGGCGAGGCACGCCTCGACATGATGCAGGCGTCGGAAGTGAAGGTGCTGCGCGACGGAAAGGAAGTGACCATCCCCATTCCCGAAAAACTGATATTCCGCCTCGACGAGGAGGCGAAGAGCGACACCGCCACCATCAACTTCTTCGCCTACCGCATCCCGACGCGCATCACGCAGGTGATGCCTGGCGATGGCGCGTCGAAAGCCGGAGTGGAGGCGGGCGACGAGGTGATTGCCATCAACGGCACCGCCACGCCGACGCTGACCGACTTCCTCGCAACGCTCGATAAATATCCCGCGCAGACGATCGACCTCACCGTGACCCGCGGCAAGGAGGCAGCGCGCGACACTCTGGTGCTGCCCGTGAAACTCTCCGACAACGCCAAGATGGGCGTGGGGCTCGAGGTAGACCCCTCGGCCTTCTTCGCCACTCATGAAAAGAAATACAACCTCTTCACCTCCGTGCCGCGCGGCATCGAGATGGGAGTAGACCGCCTCTCGAGCTACGCCAAGAGCATGAAGCTTGTCTTCACGAAGGAGGGCGCCAAGTCGGTGGGCGGTTTCGGAGCCATCGGAAGCATCTTCCCCGAGAAGTGGGACTGGATAGCATTCTGGAACATCGCGGCCTTCCTCTCGGTGGCGCTGGCCTTCATGAACATACTGCCGATTCCGGCGCTCGACGGCGGCCACGTGCTTTTCCTCATCTATGAGATAATATTCCGCCGTCCGCCGTCGGAGAAATTCATGGAGAGGGCGCAGATGGCAGGCATGGCGTTCCTGATCCTGCTGCTGCTCTACGCAAACGGCATGGATATCGTGCGGTTCTTCTTCAAATAACGTCTTTTTCGCCTTTGGCGAAAAAGACGGGTTAGGGGTTATGGGT
>JAUNFY010000045.1:7412-21518 GCA_030524805.1 Bacteroidales bacterium
TCGCGGTGTCGTTAGGGGGGGCGTTTATTTCGGGGGGGTGTTGGGGGAGATTTTGGGGGATTTTGGGGCGGACGTCGGGACGGGGGGACCCGCCTGACGGGGATGGATCCTGGGATCAATGGTTTTTAACAAGATCAGTCAGAAAGATGAAAGAGATTATATTGAAAAGAGGCAAGGAGGAAAGCATCCTCCGCCATCATCCCTGGGTGTTCTCAGGCGCCATAGCGCGGCTCCCCGAAGGCCTTGAAGAGGGCGACCTCACCGTGGTGAGAAGCAGCGAGGGCGAAGTGCTCGGCATCGGCCACTACCAGATAGGCTCGATCGCGGTCAGGCTTCTGGAATTCGGCGTAGACCACCTTCCCGACGATTTCTACCGCCGCCGTCTGGAGGCAGCCTACCGTCTGCGCCGCGACCTCGGCCTGATACGCACCGACAACAACTGTTTCCGCCTCGTGCACGGCGAGGGCGACTTCCTGCCCGGACTGGTGATCGACATCTACGGCGACACCGCCGTGATCCAGGCCCACAGCCCCGGCATGCACTTCGAGCGCCGGAAAATAGCCGACACGCTCACCGACCTGCCCGAGGCCCGCATACGCAACGTCTACTACAAAAGCGAGACCACACTCCCCTACAAGGCCAACCTCGACCCTGAAAACGAATACCTCATCGGCGGCTTCGACGGCAACGTGGCGATAGAAAACGGCCTGCAGTTCAACATCGACTGGCTGCGCGGCCAGAAGACCGGTTTCTTCGTAGACCAACGCGAGAACCGCGCGCTGCTCGAGCGATTCGCCAAGGGGCGGAAGGTGCTCAACATGTTCTGCTACACCGGCGGCTTCTCCGTATACGCCATGCGCGGCGGCGCCGAGAGCGTGGTGTCGGTAGATTCCTCCGCCAAGGCGGCCGCCCTGACCGATGCCAACATCGAGCTCAACTTCCCCGGCGACCCGCGCCACAAGACCTACGCCGTGGATGCCTTCAAATATCTCAACGACATGCCCGACAAGGAATACGACCTCATCATCCTTGACCCGCCGGCATTCGCCAAACACCGCTCCGCGCTCAAAAACGGACTCATCGGCTACCGCAAGCTCAACACCAAGGCCTTTGAGAAAATCAAGCCGGGAGGGGTACTCTTCACATTCTCCTGCTCGCAGGTGGTATCGCGCGAGGCCTTCCGCCTGGCAGTCTTCAGCGCCGCGGCCAAATCGGGACGCAAGGTGAGGATACTGCATCAGCTCACCCAACCGGCCGACCACCCCATCGACATCTCGCATCCCGAAGGGGAATACCTGAAGGGGCTCGTGCTCTACGTGGAGTGACGGCTGCGAAGACTTTAAAGTCTTTATAGTCTTTAAGGACCTCAGGGACTTAAAGGGCTTTAAGGATTTTAAGGAGAAGACACTGCAAAAAACAAAAACTGCTTAACGATATGAAATATTTACAAACAATTATGGCCGGAGGAGCCCTGCTTCTCGGGTCGATGACAGCAATGGCAAAGGAAAATCCCAACTTCGATTATAAGGTCGACCGGTTTGCCGACATCGAGGTGCTGCGCTACGAAGTGCCCGGATTCAACGATCTCACGCTCCAGCAGAAAGAGATGCTCTATTATCTCTCGCAGGCAGCGCAATGGGGCCGCGACATCATCTGGGACCAGAACGGCAAATACAACCTTCAGCTTCGCCGCATCCTGGAGAAAATCTACCAAAACTACGACGGCGACAAGAACTCCGCCGACTGGCAGGCTTTTGAGAAATACATGAAGCAGGTGTGGTTTGGCAACGGCCCCCACCATCACTACAGCAACGACAAGTTCACCCCCGGATTCTCGGAGGCCTTCTTCGCCGAACAGGCATCGAAGCTCTGCAAGCACTGCGTGGGCGCGGCCGACGACAAGGAGCGCGGCGAGATTCTGGAAGTGATCACCAAATATATCTTCGACCCCACTTTCATGCCTAAGAAAGTGAGCCTCGACTCCACGGGCGATGTCGTGGCCAACTCCAGCGTGAACTTCTACGACGGCGGCGTAAGCCAGCAGGAAGTGGAGGCATACTTCGCTGCGAAGAAGAAGCCGGGCGACCCGACCCCCATCTCCTACGGCCTCAACACCAAGGTGGTGAAGGATGCCGACGGCAAGATCCACGAGGAGGCATACTGCCTCAACGGCCTTTACGGCGAAGCGATCCGCAACATAATCTACTGGCTCGACAAGGCCAAGAATGTGGCTGAAAACGACGCACAGCGGGCATATATCACCAAACTCATCGACTACTACATCACGGGCGACCTGCGCCTCTTCGACGAGTATTCGATTCTCTGGGCCGAAGACGTAAACTCCGACGTGGACTTCGTGAACGGTTTCATCGAGAACTACAACGACCCTCTCGGCATGACCGGCGCCTGGGAAAGCTACGTGAATTTCCGCAACCGCGAGAGCACGAAACGCACCAACATCATCTCAAGCAACGCGCAATGGTTTGAAGACAACGCTCCGATCGACCCGCAATACCGCAAACCGCACGTGAAAGGCGTGTCGGCCAAAGCCATCAACGCCGTGATGCTCGCCGGCGATGCCTACCCGGCAACCGCCATCGGCATCAACCTGCCCAACGCCGACTGGATCCGCGCCGCTCATGGCAGCAAGTCGGTGACGATCGAGAACATCACCGAGGCCTACGCCGAAGCAAGCAAGGGCAACGGCTTCAGGGAGGAATTCGTGATCGACGAGCCTACCCGCAAGCTCATGGACCAGTATCTCTATCAGACCGACATGCTCCACACCGACCTGCATGAATGTCTGGGCCACGCTTCGGGTCAGCTCGCCCCCGGCACCGACCCCGACGCGCTAAAGGAGAACGGTTCGACCCTGGAGGAGGCACGCGCCGACCTCTTCGCCCTCTACTACCTCGCCGATCCGAAACTCGTGGAGCTCGGAATCCTCGACAACCCCGAGGCCTACAAGGCTGAATACTACCAGCAGATGATGAACGGCATCATGACCCAGCTCAACCGCATAGAGCCGGGCAACGACGTGGAGGAAGCCCACATGCGCAACCGCCAGCTGATTGCGGCTTGGGTGCTCGACCACGCCAAGAAGTCGAAGGCAGCGGAGCTCGTGAAGAAAGGTGGCAAGACCTACGTGAAGATCAACGACTACAAGGAACTGCGCAACCTCTTCGGTCAGCTCCTCAAGGAGATACAGCGCATCAAGTCGACCGGCGACTATGAGGCCGGCAACGCCCTGGTGCAGAAATATGCCGTGAAGATCGACCCGAAACTCCACAAGGAGGTGCTGAAGAGATATGCTTCGCTCGACATCCCGCCCTACCGCGGATTTGTAAACCCGGTCTATACCCCGGTCTACGACAACGAGGGCAACATCACCGACGTGAAGATCTCCTACACCGAGACCTATCCCGAGCAGATGCTGCGCATGAGCCGCGACTTCAACGCCCTTAAATGAGCACTCAAACAAGCACGCCCATGCACGACATGCACGACAACAAGCACGATGAGCCGGCGGCAGGCCTGAGCGAGGCGAGCAGAATCCGCAAGGAATTCTTCGCGTTGCGCAACGGCCTGATAGCCGACACCCTGAGAAAAGGAGGGCTGGAGCAGAAGTATATCTTCGGGCTCCAGCTCCCTCAGATAAAGGAGATAGCCTCCGCCCACCGATGCGCTACCGATGAAGCCACGGCCGCGCTTGCGATGGAGATGTGGGCCGACCGCGAATGCCGCGAGTCGAGGCTGCTGGCTTGCCACCTTATGCCGCCTGCCCTGATGAGCCGCGACGAGGCTCTGCGCTGGGCGGCCGACATACGCACGCGCGAGGAAGCCGACATATTGGCTTTCAGACTGATACGTTATCTGCCGATGGCGCCGGAGATAGCCGGCATATCGGAATCGGCCGGAACCGGGTTGCAGGAATACATGGCTGCAGCGATACGCCGGTTTCTGTAAGCGCATCCCTCCTGTTTCTGAAGCGCGCGCCTACCGTAAAAAACATAGCACAACCTTTGAAATCATGAGACTTAACCTTAGACATACAGCCATAGCCTCGGCAGCCTTCCTGCTGATGGCCTCGGCAGCGCTCCCCGCCGAGGCAGGCGGCAAGTTCGAGGCCGGCAAGGGCACATTCCTGCTCAACGGGGAACCCTTCGTGGTGAAAGCCGCCGAGCTGCACTATCCGCGCATCCCGCGACCCTACTGGGACCAGCGCATAAAGCTCTGCAAGGCCCTCGGCATGAACACGATATGCCTCTACACGTTCTGGAACGCGCATGAGCCGCAGGAAGACTCGTTTGACTTCACCGGGCAGAACGACCTGCGCGAGTTTGTGAAGCTATGCCGTGAAAACGACATGAAAGTGATACTCCGTCCCGGTCCCTACGTATGCGCGGAGTGGGAAATGGGTGGCCTCCCCTGGTGGCTGCTGAAGAAAAAAGACATCCGCCTGCGCGAAAACGACCCCTACTTCCTCGAACGCGTCGACAAGTTCCAGAAAGCGGTGGCGGAGCAGGTGGGTGACCTCACCGTAGCCGACGACGGACCCATCATAATGGTGCAGGTGGAGAATGAATACGGCTCCTACGGCACCGACAAGCCCTACGTTGGCAACATCCGCGACATGCTGCGCAAGAACTTCGGCGAAGACGTGACGCTCTTCCAGTGCGACTGGGCGTCGAACTTCGAGAACAACGGCCTCGACGACCTGATATGGACCATGAACTTCGGCACGGGCGCCAACATTGACAAGCAGTTCGACCGCCTGAAGCAGCTGCGGCCCGACAGCCCGCTGATGTGCTCGGAATTCTGGAGCGGATGGTTCGACAAGTGGGGTGCCAACCATGAGACGCGCCCTGCCTCCGCCATGATAGAGGGCATAGACGAGATGCTCTCGAAAGGGATATCGTTCAGCCTCTACATGACTCACGGCGGCACCAACTGGGGGCACTGGGCAGGCGCCAACTCGCCCGGTTTCGCGCCCGACGTGACTTCTTACGACTACGACGCGCCGATAAGCGAGAGCGGACAGGTGACGCCGAAATACATGGAGCTGCGCAACACGCTGCAGAAGCACAACGGAGGGAAGAAACTGCCTTCCATCCCGGCCACCATCAAACCGATCGAGATAAAGGAATTCCGGTTTGAGACCGTAGCCCCGCTCTTCGCCAACCTTCCGGAGGGGAAGAAGAGCCACGACATCAAGACCATGGAGGAGTTTGACCAGGGATTCGGCTCCATCCTCTACCGCACCACTCTCCCGGCCCTTCCCGACGGAGGCATGCTCACCATCAACGACGCGCACGACTACGCACAGGTGTTTGTCGGCGACCGCTACATCGGCACCCTCGACCGCCGGCTTGGCGAGAAGACACTGCGTCTGCCCAAATGCGAGGCCGGCACACAGCTCGACATCCTCGTGGAGGCTATGGGACGCATCAACTTCGGGCGCGCCATAAAGGACTTCAAGGGAATCACCGACAATGTGACCGTGGTGGAGGAACGCGACGGCTACACTTTCACCTGCGACCTCAAGGACTGGGAAATCTTCAACCTCGAGGACACACCGGAATTCTATGCGTCGATGGAGAATCTGCCGCTTGGCAGCTTCACTCCCGACGCCGACGGCAGGCTTCCGCGCGGCGTTTACCGCGGCACTTTCAACGTGAGCAAACCGTCGGACACTTTCCTGAGTTTCGAGACCTGGGGAAAAGGACTTGTCTACGTCAACGGCCATCCGCTCGGCAGAATCTGGGAGATAGGTCCGCAGCAGACGCTCTACATGCCCGGATGCTGGCTGAAGAAGGGTGAGAACGAGATAATGGTGTTTGACATCGTGGGGCCGACGGCAGCGGTGTCGAAAGGACTGAAAGAGCCGCTTCTCGACAACCTCAACCTGAAGAAACCGGCCACCCACCGCGCCGAGGGCGAGACACTCGACCTGACAGGTGAGGAACCCGTACTGACCGGGACATTCGACGCGGGCAACGGCTGGCAGGAACGCCGCTTCGCAGCGCCCGTGAATGGACGCTACATCTGCCTCGAGGCCGTGAGCCCGATCGACAGCAGCAAGGATGTGGCTGCCGTGGCGGAACTGTATGTGCTCGACGAAAACGGCAGGAACCTCTCGCGCGAGCCGTGGACGGCATGGTATGCCGACAGCGAAGACACCAAAAAGTCGAACCGCACGGCCGACAAGGTGTTCGACCTTCAGGAGTCTACTTTCTGGAGCACCGCCAAAGGCGCCGCTTTCCCGCATCAGATAGTGATCGACATGGGCAAGAGCAGCACCCTGACCGGAATACGCTACCTTCCGCGTATGGAAAGCAACGTGCCGGGAGCGATAAAAGACTTCAGGGTGTACGTGAGCGAGACGCCTTTCAAGAAATGATAGTGTGACTTTTCACGAAATGAGAGGGAGACCTTTCGGGAAACCTTTCAAGAAATAAGAATAGTTGAGCCTCTTGCTTTTTATTGGGAAGCAAGAGGCTTTTCTTTAGACTGACAGGGATGAGTCAGACGACTATAACCTACAGGGATGAATCAGACGACGACAAACCTGTTGCCGGGGAGGCGCTCCACGAGGCCGTCAAACTCCATCTCCCCGAGAAGGGCCATCAGTTCATGCACCATAATGCCGGTGCGCTCGCGCAGGGAGTCGAGCGGCATCGGATCGGAATTCTGACGGAGGCAATCGAAGATTGTCTTCGTTTTTCCATCGAGTTCGGGGAAGAGTTCGCGCTGCGGTGGCGCCACGGCTTTGCCGAGCGGCTGCCAGCCCAGTTCGGCCATGAGTTCGGCTGCCGAACCCGCCATTATCGCCTTGCGCGTGCGGATGAGGCGGTTGCATCCGGCGCTCATCTCGTCGCCGAGGCGGCCGGGGACAGCGAAGAGTTCGCGGCCGTAGGAGGAAGCCACGGCGGCGGTGGACATTGCTCCCCCTTTCACCGCCGATTCCACCACTATGACGGCATCGGTCAGCGTGGCCACGATGCGGTTTCTTTCAAGGAAACGGCTCTTGAAGGGAGTTACGCCGAAGGGATATTCCGACAGCAACGCCCCGCCACTCTCTACGATGCGGCGCGCGAGGTCGCGGTTTTGCGAGGGATAGAGCGTGTTGAGGCCATGCGCGAGCACGGCTACGGTGGGGAGCCCGGCATTGAGGGCGGCGCAGTGGGCCATGGTGTCGATGCCCAGCGCGAGCCCGCTCACGACGGTGAGGCCGGGAACGTATGAGGCCAGTTCGCCGATGAGTTTATCGATGTATCTTGCCCCATAGGCAGTGGAATGGCGGGTGCCGACTACGCTGATGATGTGCCGCGCGTCGAGGTCGGCGCTGCCATACTTGTAAAGGGTCACGGGGGAGCGGTCGATGTCGGCGAGACGCGACGGATAGTCGGCATCGGTGATCGACACCGAAGTGATGCCGTGGCGACTCATGAATTCCACTTCCCTGCGGGCGCGGAACAAAGCCTCGTCGCGCACCATGCGGTCGAGGGCTCGCACATTGGAGTGCAGCCCGAGGCGCGCCTCAAGTTCCTGCTGCGAAAGGGCGAAGAACTCGGCGGGCGAGACCTCATTTTCCTCAAGATGCCTGACAAATGCGGCATCCACCCCCGCCGTCATGGAGAGAGCTATGCCCAAGATACGCGTTTCGTCCATTGCCGGGGGCAGCCTGTCAGTTGATATACTTTTCAAACACTTTCGCCAGTTCGTCGCCGCGTGTCAGCTTGCCGTTTTTCAGCACCACGACGTTTACGAGCGCCTGGCATACCAGATCACCGCCGGGACGCATTATATCCTGATGGAAGACAAATCTCGGGCCTTTGCGCTCAAGCCGCAGGCACGACAGGAAGGTTTCGTTTCCGCGCAACGAGGAGATATACTCAATCTCGACCTTGCGCACCACTGCGTCGATGCCCTGATTGTGCATCTCCACGAAGGAAAGGCCCGCATCGCTGCAGAACTTATGGCGCGTGTGCTCCATGTAGTGGAAATAGTTGGCGTTGTTGACTATCTGCTCGCAGTCGAGCTCATAGTCGCGCACCTCCATCTCCATGATGAAGCAATATTTCCTGTTAGTATTCTTAAGTATTCTCATTATATTGACGTTATATTTGATTTCATTCAGAACCTGTCGCTTAAGCCCTTAGCGTGGCACGCACAGCAGCGATACGGGAGAGCCGGCCAGATGCAGCACCGAAAAATCGATGCGCTCCACCCTTCTCACCACCATTGCCTCCGGCACGGGGAGACGCCCCGCCTCAATCCATACATATTTCTCTTCCGCGGCGGATTTATCGCCATCGCCGGCTTGTTCGCCCTCGGCCTTGTCGGTTTTATCGCCCTCGGACACGGCGGCAACCTGCTTGCGGTAGGTGACCACCAGATACCCGTCGGGGCGCTTCTCCACGGTGTGGGGAATGAGGTTGACAAGGATGGCCGGGTCGAGCATCTTGCTGAAGAAGATGAAGAATGCCATGACGGGTGTGGCGCAGAGGCCCACCATCAGGCCGAGCACCATGACGCGGACATCGGCAATGGCTCCCGCGGCGGTCAATATCACTCCGGCGGCTGCCGACACCCACAGCGGCCACGCCACGGAGGGGAGAGTGAGCAGATAGGCCGCCATCTGCGCCTTGCTCACCGTGAAGAATTCGGGGAGCGACGGGGCATTTGGCTTTGTTGCGGAAGCCTGCTCCGAGGGATTTGACCTCGAAGCGGAAGCCTGCGCCGGATCATTTGGCTTTGTTGCGGAAGTCATGGTAGGTCTTGAGGTTGAGAGGCACGAGGAGCTGAAGGTAGCCGGAGCCGGCGCTGTTGCGCAATTTGGAGAGGTCGATGTATTTGTCGCCGTTGTCGTAGCGGCGGGGGAAGACCTCGTCGCGTCGCGCCTTTGCCTCGTCGGATGCCTTGGAATGGCCGCCGGAACGCAGTCCGCGGAGGTCGGGATGCACGCCGTCGGGACCTTCAGTGACGGGATATATCACCGAGCAGGGGGGATAACCCAGGCCGGTCCACATCACGTAGTCGTCGCTGTCGCCCCCTTCTATGACGATGGTGGCGCACGATTTGTAGCGGGGAATGAAGTCCTGGTCGATCACCCACCGCGCTTCCGGGTCGCCGCCGAAGTCCTTATCGATGAGGCTGTGATAGAAGGAACGGGAAAGAATCTCGGTGAGCACTTCGGGGGTGACGCTCGAGGTCTTTATGTATGGTTCGAGCAGGCGCTCGGCATTGGTCTGGCGGATGTAGCCGAAGCCTTCATCGGGGCGGCCTGTATGACTGAAGTTGGTGCGTATCAGCACATTGTCGGGGCTGTCGGAAAGATTCACCCTTACGTAGGAGTCGTTGTTGGTTTCGAAATATGCACCGGCACCTGTGGCGTCGATCACTCCGAAGTTGGCCTCCACCCCCATCGGTCGGGGAAGCGACTCGAGGAGGAGGGCGAAATCGTCGACAGTGCGGCATTTGCGCAGGGCCTGCGTCATGACGAGTCCTTCCTTATCCATATCTTTTTCAGGCACTTCGTCGTCCTTGATGTTGTAGGAAGCGGTGTTCATTATGGCGAAGCCCTCGGAGTTGAACCCGGTCCAGCATTCGCGCAGCAGCGAGTCGGCAGCGTTGAAGAGGCCGGTGTAGCCGAAGCCTTCGGCCGAGGGGGCGATGTATTCAACCTTGTTGTCGATGGCCGACGTGTCGCGGTGTTTCCAGAGCATAGTGCGTCCGTAGGGCGAGCGGTCGGCGCCTATGATGGCGCTGGTGCAGGCATGGATGTCGGATAAGAGCGACATCGCGAAACAAATCAATATGAGAGCTTGTTTTTTCATTAGACGCGAATTTAATAAAAAAACTTCACATAGACCAAGAATAACTATTAAAAAACGACAAAAATGGAAACAATGCCCAAAGACCCGGTGATGCTGATGAGTTTCATCAACATGAAGATGCGCGACGAGTACCGTACGCTTGAGGATTTCTGCATGGCCTACAGCCTCGACAAGACACGCCTCATTGCCGAAATGGAAAACGCCGGCTTCAGCTGGCTCCCCTCCGTGCGCCAGTTTCGCTAAGGCCGCATCAAGATATCGATATGTTAAAACGTATTGAATAAGTTTAAATCGCGACAAAGCTGCCAACCATTTCGGTTGGCTTTTTGTTTGATTATTACAAAAAGCAATATGGCGAAGCATTCCGGTTTCGTGAGAAAGTGAGAATGCGGTTTTAAGTTTAGTTAGATATAGTTTATAGTGGAATCGTGAGAGAGGGTCGCTGTGTTAGCGATCCTCTCGTTTTTTATACCCTATTTGCCCTACTTACAGGATGGTTCGTGTTATCAGTTCCAGGCACCTTCAGGCTTTCGTCCCCCACGGCTTCTGGCTTCCTTTTCCCGACGGCCTCAGGCGTCAGGATACGACAAAAGGCTTCCGCACGTGGGGGAAGCCTTTTGCTGTGATATCGGTTTTTGTTTATGGAATGCGATATGCGGGCTACAGCTGCAGAAGCAGGAATCCGATGATAATCAGGATGGTGCATGCCGTGTAGATGATAATCGGCAACCATTTCGAGTCCTGATGGTCGGAAGGCTGCGGCATATCTTCCTTGCGCAGCTTGACGCCCGATTTCCTCACGATGTTTCTCGCCATCGGCGGCAATTGGGCCAGAAGCTGCTCCTGCTCTTCCTGCTCGTCAAGCATCGTGCCGGTCCCTTTCTGCCTGTTCTGGCCGGGGATAGCGGGAAGCACGCCGGCGAGCCTGAGGCGGAAATAGCGGCAGATGTCGGGCACTTCGGAAGCCTTTTGCCAGTCGGGCATACCCTTGGCCCAGACGTAGGTGTCGGGGCGCACTCCGGCAGCTACAATCTCATCGAGTTCCATCGGGCCACGCTGCTGCCCGTCGATCATAGCGAACAACTTCATAGGCTCAAAGTCCGTATAAACCTAAAAACGTGGGAGCCTTCAGGATGAAAGCCACGTTGGCAATAAGGCCGATGCCGGTGAGCACCATCGAGATGATGGTGAGCGTCTTGCAGTTCGACCAATAGTTGCTCGCCTGATTGTCGAAGCCTTCCATCCCGGCTTTCTCGGCCTTGTTGGCCTCAAGGAGGGCGAAGATGCCCACGATGCCACCGATGCAGGAGAATAAGAAGCCGGCAATCATTGATATGATGGCGAGGGTCTTCCAATTAGTGCGCACTTCCATGCGGCCGTTATCGCCGCTCCGGAAAGAGTTGTCCGCTTCAAACCGACGGCGGTTGCGCTCGCCACGGCTGAGTTCGGGGGGCTCCTGCTGCGCGTAGGCGCCGAAAGCAGACTCCTCGTTGATGACCGTGGCGGCGAGGATGGGTTGCAGCTCGGCCACAGAGTCGGCGCGCACCCAATCGCTCATCCCGGCAGTCCAGACCAGGGTGGAGGGAGAAAGGCCCCTCTCAGCAAGCTGCTGATAAGTGAGGGGGCCTACCCTTGTTTCGTTTTGGACTATGTAATATAACTTCTCCATATATCAGAGGTTTTTACCGTGACAATTCTTATATTTCTTGCCGCTTCCGCAGGGGCAGGGATCATTGCGTCCCACTTTCGGGTCGGCCTTCACCGGACGCGCTGCCTGCTGCTGCGGACGGTTGGCGCTCTGTGCGGCCCTGCGCTGCGCGTTCTCGCCCTCGTAGGTTTCGCGGGTGGTGGAATAGTTGGCGTAGGGGTTGGAAGCGTTGGGAGCGGCATATTCGCGGCGGATCTCCTGAGTGCGGTTGTAGACGGCAGCCTGAGCCTGACGGCGGGCCTCCTCGGCCTGACGCTGCGCCTGCTGAGCGGCTTCGTGAGCCTCGCGGGCAGCCTTGGCCTGCTCATAGTCGGGAGCGGCGAGCTTGCCCCTCATCAGGGTAGCCACAGCCTTGGAGTTCATCTCCTCGAGCATGTTTTTCCACAGGCCGTAAGCCTCGAGCTTATAGATCACGAGCGGGTCTTTCTGCTCGTAGCTTGCGTTCTGCACCGATTTGCGGAGCTCGTCGAGCTCGCGGAGCTGTTCCTGCCATGCGGCATCGATCGACTGCAGGAGCACAGCCTTCTCCCAGCCTTTCACGAGCGGGCGGCATTCGTTGTCGTAAGCCTCCTGCAGGTCACACTGGATATTGTAGAAGCGACGGCCGTCGGTGACGGGTACGCCGACGATGCCCTGCGCACCGCGTTCCTCGACAAACTCCCTGATGTAGGGCATTGCGGCTGCGGCAATCTTGTCGCGGTTGCGGTAGTAGGTGTTGAGAGCCTCCTCAGCGAGTTTATCCACGATAGAGTCGCGGTCGGTCTTCCTGAATTCCTCTTCCGTCATGGAGAGGTCGATGGCGAGGGTCTTGCGCACTTCCTGCTGGAATTCGTTGAAGTCCGGATTGTTGAGGGCGAGCGACTGCGCGGTGTCGAATATCATGTTGGCGATATCTGTGCCGATGCGTTCACCCTTGAGCGCGTTCTGGCGCTTGCTGTAGATGGCGGTGCGCTGCGCGTTCATCACGTCGTCGTATTCCACGAGGCGCTTACGGATGCCGAAGTTGTTCTCCTCCACCCTCTTCTGTGCTTTCTCGATGGAGTTGGTCAGCATCTTCGACTCAAGCATCTCGCCCTCCTCGAAGCCCATCTTGTCGAGCATCTTGAAGATACGCTCGCCGGCGAAGAGGCGCATGAGGTTGTCTTCAAACGAGACGAAGAACACGGAGCTGCCCGGGTCGCCCTGACGTCCGGCACGTCCGCGGAGCTGGCGGTCGACGCGACGCGATTCGTGGCGTTCGGTGCCGATGATGGCGAGGCCGCCTGCCTCCTTCACTTCGGGAGTGAGCTTGATGTCGGTGCCTCGGCCGGCCATGTTGGTGGCGATGGTGACGGTGCCCGGCTTGCCGGCCTGGGCCACGATCTCGGCCTCCTTCTGGTGGAGCTTGGCGTTGAGCACCTGATGGGGAATCTTGCGCATCTGGAGCATACGGCTCAGAAGCTCGGAAATCTCCACCGATGTGGTGCCCACGAGCACCGGACGGCCTATCTTGACCATATCCTCCACTTCCTGGATCACGGCGTTGTATTTATCTTTCTTGGTGCGGTAGACGCGGTCTTTCATGTCGTCGCGGATGACGGGGCGGTTGGTGGGAATCTCCACGACCTCCATCTTGTAGATGTCGTAGAACTCACCGGCCTCGGTCATGGCCGTACCGGTCATGCCGGCCAGCTTGCGATACATGCGGAAATAGTTCTGCAGCGTGATCGTGGCGTAGGTCTGTGTGGCGGCTTCCACCTTCACACCTTCCTTGGCCTCGATGGCCTGGTGCAGACCATCGGAATAACGGCGGCCTTCCATGATACGGCCTGTCTGCTCATCGACGATCTTGATCTTGTTGTCGTCGATCACGTATTCAACGTCTTTGTCGAAGAGCGTGTAGGCCTTCAGAAGCTGGTTGACGGTGTGCACACGTTCCGACTTGACGCTGTATTCCTGCAGCAGGTCGTCTTTGCGCTGATGCTTCTCCTCGTCGGTGCCTTCCATGTTGTCGACCTCCGAGAGCTGCGAAGTGATGTCGGGAAGCACGAAGAAGTTGGGGTCCTGAGTGGTGTCGGTTAGCACCTGGATACCCTTGTCGGTAAGCTCGATGCTGTGGTTTTTCTCGTCGACCACGAAGAAGAGGGGCTCAACTGCGAAAGGCATCTCGCGGTTGTTGTCCTGCATGTATTTTTCCTCTGTCTTGAGCAGGATGGGCTTGATGCCCTCCTCGCTGAGGTAGCGGATGAGGGGGTTGTGCTTCGGCAGACTCTTGTAGACGCGGAAGAGGGCGAGGCCGCCGTCTTCGAGCAATTCCTGCGCGGTGAGGGGTTTCTTGCCTTCGCCGTTGTCGTATTTCTTTATCCTTTCCGGGTCTCCGCTCATAGCGGCCGAAATCTTGTCTTTGGCTTCAAGCAGGAGGGCCTGGGCGAGCTTGCGCTGCGCGTTGATGACCTTCTCTACGTTGGGTTTGAACTCATTGAACATCTGGTCGTCGCCTTTCGGGATGGGGCCTGAGATGATGAGCGGCGTGCGGGCGTCGTCGATGAGCACGGAGTCGGTTTCGTCGACGATTGCATA
>JAUNFY010000046.1 GCA_030524805.1 Bacteroidales bacterium
TGGATTGCACCCCCGGCTTTCATCCCCCCCTCTCGTCAATCCCGGAGGGATTGCACCCCAAATAACTCATGACGATTCCCGCTGTTCATCTGCCGGCAGTCGATTGTTCCTGGTGTTTTAATTGAAATTCCGCTCTGGGCATCACTCTTATTTGACCATCATTTCTGTTCAGAGTAGACCATCATTACTGTTCATCCGCTAAGGCCGGAGGCCTTACATTTTGTTAACCGGGGGGTGCAGTCCAACTGAAGTTGGATTGCACCCCCCGGCTCCCATACTCCCACTCGTTAATCCCGGAGGGATTGCACCCCAAAGCACATCAATTTCCAATTCCTTTCAATTCCCCAACGAAGCGACGCCTGCAATCAATTCAAATCGCACTAATATAAAAAATGGAGTCTCATTCGAGCTCCATCATATAAATTGTGAGATGTCGTGCGATGGAGTTAGTTTTACAAGCTCCATTGTTAAATGCAAATAGAAATTTGAATCTTTGCATTCTTGATTCGATCTTCAAGCTTGCGGGTGTTTTCCGCGCGTTGCTCCTTCGTAAGGTTGTCGACCTCTTTTCTAAGGCGTTCGAAGCGGATTGCATCCTCACCTGTCAGTATCGGGGTTTCAGCTATTGGTCTTGCCATGTTTTCATCTCCTATGCTTTATCATTTGCAAATTTACAACAAATTCTTTTAAATTACAAATATACAACAATTTTCCGACAACAAAAGATATAAAGCCCATAAGTATTCATGCTCTTTGTGGCGTCTCTGCTGAAAAAAGCAAAAAAGTTTCCTATCTGCGATATCAATAACACCACGCCAGAAAGTCAACCGTTGTAGCGTCAGATGATTATTTTCTGCGATTGGGTGCCTGTGTCGGATTCGATCAGCAATATTATCACTCCTTTTGCTCCCGACGGAATTGGCAACGTGTGTTTCTGCGGAACCGCACCAGCCTTAACAGTTGTCGGAGTGCTGAGCCGTATGCCCGAATCGGTATAAAGTGTCAGCGTAAGGTCGGTATCTCCCGTTTGGCTGCTGAGTGTCACACTTATACGTTCTCCTTCGGCTGATGCTTCCGACACATCGACGCCATAAATTTTGCCATCAGATCCGTTGTTGTCCGCAATGTTTCGCGGTTTCTCTTTAAAAGGCTCTTCGCCAGTGTCGCTGTATTGGAATGCAGCCGGATAATACATGCTGAATTGTGATATCAGCGTGGTGTCGCACGCTTCATTATCATTGTCTTTAAGCCGATATACCCTGTGTCGCTGCAGGATAGGGTAGCGGGCTGCGTCGGAAAACCACATTTCGCGTTCGGTGAGCAGACTCTCCGTCATCACTCTGTCGATAGACACTTTAAAATCAGAAACATATTCGTTGGCTATTGAGTCGGGCATGTCCTTCCCTATGCTGTCTCTCTCGGTATATGCAAGTGTGAATCTCCACTTCACGTAGGTTGCATCCTTTATGGTGTCGTTGTCGCCCACAAGTTTCCATCCACTCTCGCTCGCCGTGGCTGACTCTCCCTCCGCATGTTTTAGAAACTGCTTGCCATAATGCAGGTGAGTCCCTTTCCACTTTGAGGCTGCAGAGCCAACGCTGCCGGCACCGGCTATGAAAGCATGAGCGGGAACATCAAGGCTGAACTCGCCGGCACGGTTTTCGTAGCCGATATATTTCAGCGTGTCCGACTCTATCTTGAACCTGTAGTTTGTTGCAAACTGGATATACGACAGGGTGTCGTTGCTGATATATACGGCGGCATCCGCATCATCGCTCGGTGAAAATAGTGCGGCGTTGAACTCAACAATCCTGTTTTCGGCATCCACATCACCGATGGCCGATTGCGAATACGCCACATTCGGATGAAGTTTGTCGCAGTCGTTGGGCTTATGTAAGGCAAAGTTATCATTCGTGTGCGCCAACGCATTGAATGCCAATGCTGAGGAAATGATGATAGCTGCAATATAGCCGTGTCGGGATGCCTGTTTTTTCATGGAGGGAGGCTGTTTTAAAGGTTATCGCCTGCAATTTAACTCTTTTTTCTTATATAAACAAATAAAAACACTGATAAATTCGTTTTTAATGCCGGCTGTTCCGATTTTTTTCGTTAATTTTGCATTATGTTGATTCAGGTCATTCTTCCCCTTCCGATAAAGGATAAGTTCACTTATGAGGTGCCCGACGATATTCCGGAGAGTATCGGTCTGGGCACAAGGGTACTCGTGCAGTTTGGCAGAAAGAAATACTACACTGCCATAGTGGCGGGTCTCGACCAGCGGCCCCCCGAAAACTACGAGGTGAAGAAGATCATGGCCGTGCTCGACTCAAGGCCGGCGTTGCGCTATCCGCAGCTGAAGTTCTGGGAATGGATTTCCGACTATTATCTCTGCTCGGAAGGCGACGTGATGAAAGCCGCCATACCCACAGGCCTTAAACTCGAGAGCGAGAGCATCGTGACCCTCAATCCGGAGTTTGACAGCGAAGACGGCGTCCGGCTCACCGAGCGCCAGTCGATCATCGTGGCAGCCCTGCAGCATGCCGGTAAGGAGTCGCTTGCCGGTCTGGAGAAAATCACCGGCCTTAAAAACGTCACTCCTCATGTCAACGCCCTGCTTGCCGCAGGAGTGGTGAGGATCGACGAGAAGATAGTGGAAAAATACCGTCCGAAGACAGTCACCAAGGTCCGGATGCTTTGTCAGCGCGACGATCAGCAACAGATAAATGAGTTTTTCGACAAGACAGCCCGCAGCCGTCAGCAGCAGGCCGTGCTTCTCGCTTATCTCGACCTCTCGAAGTTTCTGCAGCGCAACGAAGATCTGCAGTCGGTCGACAAGGAAACCCTCCTGAAAGTGAGCGGTGTTTCTCCAGCCGTGCTGAAGGCTGTGGCCGACAAGGGCATCCTCGAGATATACAAGGAGAAAGTCAACCGGTTTGACACCAGTGAAGATTCCGACCTTCATGATGTCACACTCTCTCCTGCCCAGACCCTCGCCGCCAAGCAGATAAGGGATTCCTTCAGGCAGCATGCCATAACCCTGCTTCATGGCGTCACCGGCTCCGGAAAGACCGAGATATACTGCGACCTTATCCGCGAGGTGCTCGACCAGGGCAATCAGGTGCTTTATCTTGTGCCTGAAATATCGCTCACCACCCAGCTCACCGACAGGTTGCGAAAAGTGTTCGGCTCCCGGTTGCTAATCTATCATTCGAAATTTTCCGACAGCGAGAGGGTGGATATCTGGAACAGGCTTCTCGCCACCAACGAACCCTTGCTTGTGCTCGGAGTCCGCAGTTCCGTTTTCCTTCCCTTCGCCCGGCTCGGACTGATTGTGGTGGATGAGGAGCATGAGGCTTCTTTCAAGCAATACGACCCGGCTCCGCGCTACAACGCCCGCGACGCAGCCACGGTGCTTGCTTCGATGCACGGCGCCAAAACGCTGTTCGGCTCAGCCACCCCTTCGGTGGAAACCTATTGGAAGGCTACCAACGGCAAATATGGTCTGGTCACTCTCTCCGAGCGTTTTGAAGGGGCCCGGTTGCCGGAGGTGGAGGTCGTCGACATGAAGTTGATGCGCAAGCAGAAGAGCGTGAAGGGCATCATGTCGCTTCCTTTGCGCAAGGCCGTGCGTGATGCTCTCGATGGCGGATGGCAGGCCATAATGTTTCAAAACCGCAGGGGGTTCGCGCCGGTGGTGGTATGCCACACTTGCGGCTGGAGCCCGAAGTGCGGCAACTGCGATGTCAGCATGGTCTACCACAAGGGAAGCCAGTTGCTGCGCTGCCATTATTGCGGCGCCACTCAGACCTTGCCCAATGTCTGCCCCGCATGCGGCGAGAATGCCATCGACAAGTTCGGCTACGGCACTGAGCGCATAGCCGAGGAGATTCAGGAGGAATTTCCCGACAGGAAGGTGTCGCGCATGGACCTCGACACCACGCGCAACAAACAGGCTTATCAGGATCTGATAGAGGAGTTTGCCGAGCATCGCACCGATATCCTTGTCGGCACCCAGATGATATCCAAGGGGCTTGATTTCGAGAAAGTGAAGATAGTCGGTGTGCTCAACGCCGACACTCTCCTTAATTTCCCCGATTTCAGAAGCACCGAAAGGGCCTTCAACATGCTCGAGCAGGTGGCCGGAAGGGCCGGACGCAGGCAGGAACCGGGTAAGGTGCTGATTCAGACCACCAAGACCGACGAGCCGGTGCTCCGACATGTATGCAACCACGACTATGCAGCCTACTACGAGGAGGAGTTGCAAAACCGTATGCGCTACGCCTATCCTCCCTTCACCAAGATCGTGAACATCTTCATCCGCAACAAGGATGCCGCCGTGTGCGACGCCGCCGCGGTGATGCTCACTCTCGAGTTGCGTAAGGTATTCGGCAACAGGGTGCTCGGTCCCGAAAAACCATTCGTGTCGCGAGTCAACACATGGTATCTTCAGCAGATAATGCTCAAGGTCGAGTCGCAGGCCTCGATGAAGAAGGTGAAGGCCCTTCTGCGCCAGATCTACGAATCGCTCGCCCCGGCCCCGCAGATAAGGTCATCGCAGATCCACTACGACGTCGACCCCGTCTGACCCCGTACTCGTCCCCATCCCTTGACCCCGTCTGACTCCTTTCCCCTCAGTTGCCCCCGATCTTTATAGACCGTTGCGTCACTCCGTAAGCTGCCCAATAACCAAGGCCACCCTTTATGTTGCTCGGGCAGTTGCCGGCGAATGTGAAGAAGAGATTCTGCGACAGGGAGATGTTGGCGTCGTATATATTCCAGAATTCATAGAGCGAAGGCTCGAGGCTGCAGGCTTTTACGCTCACTTTTTCTCCCGGCGCGAAAAAATGGTCGGCGGAAGTGCCGGTGTAGCCGCCATGCACTCCGGGAGTCACGTTCCATCCTTCCTCAGCCTTATATTGCGCCCCGGTGAATGTGCCCATGAACGATCCGTAGAATCGTGTGTCTTCTCCATTCCTTTTCACAAACAGCTTGCAGCAGTCATCCGGCTCCAGCCCGTCGATGAATGCCTGTATGTAATAGCTCGTGCTGTCCTCATTCTCCGCTATGGTTTTCAGCGATTTGAAATCCGGCGCCGGATACATTGTGGCGTACGACTCCACAGTGTCTTTCTCCGTCTCCACAAGCAGCCGGTAGGTATGCCCCACCTCTCCGTGCAGGCGTGAGGTGGTGAAGATGAAGGAGGGCATGTAGTTCTTGTCGATCTGTCCGGTCAGGATATGTCTTTTCTCGCCGTCGAAGATGGATACTCTTGCCCATCGCTCCACAAATCCGTCGAACGATGCTGTGTCGCAGGTCAGATCCACCGCACGCGTCACCATCACCACCGGCGGCATCCCTTCCTCAATCCATCCTTCCACAACCAGCGGGGGAGTGCCCGACGGATAGTCCGGCTCCGTGTCGGTGCATCCGCCGGCCGTCGCCACTGCCATCGCGATCGCCATCATCATATATGCTGTTGTCTTTCTCATCGCTCAGAATGATAATGTGTAGGATATGGAAGGAATCACGGCTTTCATTTCCGAACGTCGTTGCTCTATTCCGTCTTCAATCGAATATCGGGTGAACATGAAGAGAACGTTCTTGAACGCAAGCACATTGTAGACCGACAGGTTCAGCGCATGGGTGAGCCGTCCGCTGTTGAATTTCCATGTCGCGGCCACGTCAAGCCGTTTGTAGGCGGGAAGCCGGCTCGAATTGTGCGGGAAATATTCGCATATCAGGTTTTCGCCTATCATGTAGCCGTATTTTGCTCTCGTGAAGGGGGTGCCGGAAGCGTAAGTGAATGAACCCGCTATTGTCAGTCCCTTCATGGCGGTCCAGTTTATGTTGGCATTGAAGTCGTGCGGCCTGTCGTGCGACGTCGGTATGTAGTCGTCCGTGCCGTCGAGTTTTACCCTTGATATGCCGAGATTGTAGTTCAGGCGTCCCCGTATTCTCCCTATCTGCTTCGTGGCCGATACCGATAGCCCGGCGGCATATCCGTCACCGGTCGCCACGTCGTCGAGAGGATTATAATCGGCCGACGACAGGTCGAGCAGCGAACCCCTGTATTCCGTTTCGTTCCTTATGATTTTTGCGTAGGCTGATAGGTTTATCCCTATTCCGGTGCTGCCTATGGGTCCGCTCATTCCTATTTCGCCGGCCCATACGTCTTTCGGTTTTATCCTCTCATTGCTGCATATCCAGAAGTCGGCCGGCAGCCCTGCCGTGCTCTCTTCTATCCGGCGGTCGGTGCCGACGAGTCGCGCCACATCCGCCCATATCGAATATCCCGATCCGAGGTCGAATGCGGCGTCGAGGTGTGGCTGGGGCAGAAAGATGCGGTAGCTGCCGTTGATGTATGCTCCGAGGCTCAGGCCTCCTGTAAGAGAGAATCGCGGGGTGATGGCAAACCGTCTTTCCGCTCCGATTTTCACCTCACCCGATTGTCCGGCGCCAAATCCGTTTTGCCCCGATGCCTTTCTCCCGAGCAGATGGATGGCAAGCTCGTAGCCATGCAGATTTCCCGCGCTGCTCGCCGATATCTGTTCGATTTTCGATGGCGTGTCTATCCTCCGTCCCGATTCCTCCATGTCGAATGTGTTGGAATGCTGGGAATAGGCTACTGTGGTCTCTATCCAGCGGTGATTCCATGCGAGGGAGGCGGCTCTGTTTTTCCATCCCATATTTCCGGCTTTGCCCCCTCTGTTGGGTTCATGCACGCTCATCTCGTCCTTGTCGGCGAAAACCGACAGGCGGAACCTTTCCTGCCCGCTTCGGAACTTGATGCTGCCGTTGAAGTCGGTAAACCCGTATTTCAGTTTTGAAGTTCCGAGAGTCAGTATGTCGGGGAAGAGAAGCGGCAGATAACTTCCGCGCAACCCGAACGTAACCGACAACCGGCCGGCTATCACAGGAATGCTTATCGCTCCATGACTCTCGATCAGTCCTGCCGATACGCTTCCGTGCAATACGGAGTCGGGATCCAGCCCACTGTCGGCGGTCATGATGGCCGAAGCCAGAAATGGGGAAGTGGAGGGTATACGTCCGTCGCGGAATGTATAGCTGTCGTAATAGGCCGGATTGAATGCGCTGTAAAGCCCGAGCAGATGAAGGGGATTGATCACTCGTGCGCCATCCGACGAGAAATGATTGTCGCCCGTCGTGCCGCCCCTCACCGGCAGCGACGCCTGCAGGTCGTTGGTGGTGGCCACTCCCGGCAGGGTCTTGATGAGGGTGAGCGGGTCGTTGGAGCCCATCAGCGTCACCTGCTCCCCGAGATGCCTTGCATCGATGTCGAGCCTCCCCGTGCCGTCGCCGCGTAGCAGTTTACGGGGCGCTTCCTGCTCGATGGTGATTCCCTCGAGCTGCTGCCACACAATGCTGTCGGCAGTCTGTGCCGCCGATGAGAGGGCACAGGCTGCCGAACATACGATTATGTAGTTGCGGAGCGTCACACTTCAATATCAATAGTCATCGTCGTCATCGCGTTCCTGTCCTGTGATGCTCAGATAAGTGTCGATGATTTCGTTGTAGTCGTCGATGAGCTTGGAGAATGAATCCTCGTCGAAGAAGTCTTCGAAACGGAAGCTTGTCTGGTCGGGGAAGATGAGAAGAGGATCGGGCATGTATTCATGCTCGTAAATCATCTCGGGGAATATTACGTCGTCATTCTCCACCGTGATTGAGGCCTCCTCGCCCGTAGTCTCATTCCAGGCATAAATTTTCCATGGGCCGGTGCGGTAGACGTAATCTCCTTTCGATTCATCATATTCCTGCCATACGTCGCGGTATACCCTGTAGAGGAAGTTGTCTATGATGGTATATCCGTTGGAATTGGGTTCGTTGCCATATCCGTAATATTGTTCGTTGTCCCAGATTTCGTCTTTGATGTCAAATCCCAGGTATCCTTGCACTTTCGGGTCGTGGTCATATCTGAAATTTGCATCTGTATATGAATTCAGATTGGTTACGACTTTGTCGGCCATATCGTAGTCATTGTCGGCTACGTGTATCGTGTTTCCGTTGTTGCTCAGGATTTTGCCGTAGCAGTCGCCAGTCGTGGCATCGCCGATTGTCATTGTGTCATACCAACCGCTCTGGCTCATGTCGTCATAAAGGCGCGACGGGTTGAACAGCTTGAAGTTCAGCTGGAGTTTGCCTATCACGTCGGCGTATGCGTTTCCTCTTGTGAAAAGAGCCATGAGTTTGGAAGCGTCACCCTCTATCCATTCATCGGTCTCTTCATCATATCTGCCGTCGGCGGCCTCGACAGCGTCATAGATCACGTCGTAGTTGACAAGGTTCTTACCTTTCACCTCTGATGTGCTGTTGACTACTTCCTTGCCGTCGATCACAACCTTGACATTGTCGGTGATGAGTGTGTCGGTGACTTTCATCACGTCGTCGGCAATCAGTTTGTTGGCTTCGAAATGGAGGTCGATGTCTATGCTTGTGTCCTGCACGAGGGTTGTATTGAGCCGGGCAGTGCATAATTCGGTGTTTCCGTTGGAGAAAGAGATGTTCACAACTTTGGGAAACTGTCCGTTGAAGTCGCAGGTGTTCCACGTGGTGAACTCCTCGCTTGCCGTCAGCTTCAGTATGAAATTCTCACCCTTGAGGCCGTTGAATCGTATTTCAAAATGGTCGGCAGGTGTCTTTTCCCATTTCTCGGTAGCCGGATTGGCTGTGTAGATGCCGAAGTAGTCCTCCATCCTGTAGAGGTCTACAGTCTTTGCCTTGAGCACTCTGAGTGCCGATGCGTTTCCTGCCACAGCCTGGCGTATGGCTTTTATGATGGCTTTTCCTTCTCCATGCACTTCATAGTAGGCAGGGTCGAGCCAATACTCAACCGGAGGATCCTGCCAGCGTCCGGTAGCATCCTCGTATCCGTCGAAGAAGGCATGCACGGCATTCAGTATGTCGGAATAGTCATGCAGGTTGACAAGGTCATACACCTCCTGTCCGATTTTCACGAGGCGCTCTTTCTGATCATTCGGTGTGAGCGATGTGGTGAAAGGTGCGGTGAAACTGATATAGTCTATCTCATCAAGATTTATGGTCTCGCCATAACCCTCCATGTGCAGTTTGCGTCCGTTGTCGGAAAACTGAAGGTTGCCGGCCACTCCGAAACTGTATTTAGTCACATCGTCGCCTTTTTTCACATAATATGCTTTGGGAAGTTCTGCAGCGTTGCATACAGCCGCTGCGGCAAGTAAGCCAAATACAATCTTTCTCATCTCAGTATGGCTTTGATGGTGGTTTTTCCTGATTTCATCACTACGGTGCCGGGATTGATGTTGCTCAGGTCGATCTTTTCTCCGGCTTTGGCCTGTATGCCCACGAGTTTTTGTCCGTCGGTCGAATAAAGCTCGAAGAGGCCGTCGGTCAGCATCTCAGCCGATTTTGTGGCGTGGATGTAGCGGAAAGTAGCATTTCCGGTCGTCGCTATTGTCTCGACTCCGGAGGTTTCGTCGACATACATTCTCTCCAGCGATTCCTGAGCGATTGTGGTCACGGTGCTGCCGTTGGCATCGGTGGCTATCATCTGTCCTCCCTGGAAAGCCAGGCGGTCCACTTCGTCGATGTTCAGCACCTGCCAGCCCTCAGTCGTCTTGAAATGCAGGTAGTTGCCGGCGAGACATGGAATCGCCATGGCTGCGATGCTCGATAGTAATAGTAGTTTTCTTTTCATAAAAAATATGGTTGTTGTTTGTAGCGCAAATATAATAAAAAGTTTAATAATCAGCAAAAAAATTGCCTACCCCCCCCGTTTAACAATTTTTAACAAATTTTATTTGAAAAGGCGCGGGAGGAAGTCGGTGAGGTAGTTGCGCCAGTTGCGCCAGATGTGTCCTCCGTCGCTTTCGATGTAGAGGTAGGGTGCGCCGAAGCTGTCGAGGATGGCGCGGTATTCATTGTTGAGCGGCATCAGGAAGTCGTCTTTGCCTATGGCTATGTAATAGAGTTTAGGCTGCTTCGCGAAGAGGGTCTTGATGTCTTCTATGGTCTTCGCATCTTTCATGTCGGCCCTCTTTTCGCCGGGCATGCGCACTGCTGCTGAGAAGAGTCCTACATAGTCGAAAGTGTCGGGATTGTTTTTTGATATTTCGAAAGAGTGGCCGCCGCCCATCGAGAGGCCGGCTATCGCGCGGCTTTTCTTCTCGGCCTTGGTGCGGTAGTTGTTGTCGACATATTCCACTATCTCGGGGAAATGCTCGGCAAACGATGCCTTGGCTTCGGGCAGATTCACGAATGGCTGCACCATCCCGAGCGATGACTCTCCGGGAGCGGCCTCAAGTCCGGCGTTGCCGTTGGGCATCACCACAATCATCGGCTCCGCTTCGCCCGCTGCTATCATGTTGTCGAGAATCTGCACCGCGCGTCCCAGCTCGCTCCATGCGTTCTCGTCGCCTCCCATGCCATGCAGCAGATAGAGCACAGGATAGTTCTGCCCCGATGTCTCGTAGCCTGCCGGAGTGTAGACGGTCATGCGGCGGTGCATACCCATCTTTTTGCTGTCGTACCATACCTTGTGGACCGAGCCGTGCGGCACATCCTTCACCATGTAGCGGTTACCGCTTGCCTTGCTGTCGGCGGCATCTCCCACGATGAAAATGTTGAAGATATTGGCGATGTCGCGGTTTTGATACACGTTGGCCGGGTCGGTTGTCTTCATCCCGTCTACCACGTAGTTATACATATACAGTTCCGATTGCAACGGCGCCGTAGTGAATTGCCACACTGAGTCGGCCGTCATTGTCATCTGCGCATACCCGTTTTCAAGGCAGTCGCCGATCACCAATACTGATTTTGCCTGTGGTGCAAGCAGCCGGAAGGTAACCGACTTGTCGGCATTGATTTCGGGAGACGCCACATTGGCATGGCTGCCCAGTGCCTGCTGGGCATACGATTCGGCTGTGAGCGACGCTGCGATGATGGCTATCGCTGTGCAAAGAGTCTTGTTCATGGTCAGAGTTTGGTATTAAAGTTTTGTTGTCTGAGTTATGTAAGTTATGGCCTTTTCCGCCGACATCCGCCGAAGTCCGCCGGCTTATGCGCTGAGGCGGCATAAGCTCCGGCATTGGCGTTGCCGATGAGTCGGCAAAAGTCTCGTCGTCGGCGTTGCCTGCGATCGGTCAGTCTTATCCTATGATGTCAAGAATCTGACGCGCGGCTGCCTTTGTGTCGACTTTAGTGATGATTTGCTCCACTGTCCCGTCGTTTGCGAGAAGGAATGTGGTTCTCACTATGCCCATGTATTCGCGACCGGCCATCTTTTTCTTCTGCCACACTCCGGCCTCTTGGCACAGTGTGGTTTCGGTGTCGGCCACGAGCGGGAAGGTGAGTGAATGCTTGGCGGCAAATTTCTGGTGGCTCGCGGCGGAGTCTTTGCTCACTCCGATCACCTGATAACCGGCGGCTGCCAGTTCGTCGAGGCCCGTCTCGAGGCTGCATGCCTCAGCCGTGCAGCCGGGGGTGTTGTCTTTCGGATAGAAGTATACCACGAATTTCTTGTCTTTATATTGGCTCAGCCTCACTTCGTTGCCATTGGCATCGGTGCCGAGCAGATCGGGAAATTTATCGCCTGTTTTCATTTTCGCTCTATTATTAATATGATTGGTGTGTATGTAAGTTGCTTCGGCATTGCCGAGAGTTTCAGCGGTTTGCGGGCGCCGGCCCGCTCCTGCGGCTGCGGCGTCACCCCGGTGTCGTGCAGATGCTTCATCATCTCCCGTGCGCTCCCGAAATGCAATGTCCTTTCCCATTGCTCTATTTCCATTTCCCCCGCCTGCAGGTATTCTTCGGCGTCATGATATATGATGGGCGAGGGGCGCACGCTGTCGAGCTCCCGCAGGTTCCCTTTCGTGAATGTCGATATGATTGCGGTGCCTCCCGGTTTTAGGCGCCGCGCTGCCGTGGCTACAAATTTCACCGGGTCGGCAAACCATTGGATGGCCGAGGAACTCAGGATGAGGTCGAATTTCTCCTCTGTCGATTCAAGCCATTCCTCAGCGTCGCCCGTGATGTAGCGTTCATTCTCGGCGCATCCGAATTTCTGAAGTTCACACAGGTCGATATATGTCGCCTCGGTTGCGTCCGTTTCCCGGCTCCATATTTCGGTGAGCAATCCTTTGCCCGGCCCTATTTCAAGCACGCTCTCCACGCTTTGCCGCCCTTCATGCCGCGAGTGGAGTATCTCACCTATGCGACGACATATTTCCTGCTGCACTATGGCATTCTGCCGGTAGGTGTCGCCGGCGCATGAGAATCCTTTTCCGATCGATTCGCGGTGGGGCACGCATTCCTCGATGATGGCAGCGATGTCGACGGCATGTCCCGATTCTGTGGCCACAACCACGGTGTCGTCACATCTCTCCCAGTATCTCAGCTGGTTGTCTGCGGGGAAGATACGGTCGGCTGTTGCCACGTAGGCCCTGTCGAAGCAGTAGCCCGTGGCATCTTGCGTGCGTGCATCTTCTGCAATAGCCTCCAGTTCCCGCCGGAGGCGCATGATGTCGGGATTCTCCGGCAGTCGGTTGCGCATGCTCATGTAGGTCTGTCGGTCGCCCGCCATTCTCAGGTGAAACTTTGCGAGGTTCGCCTCGTTCAGATTTCCGGCGGTGGGCAGATAGATGCTCTCCGGAATGCCGTAAAGGTCGGAGACGGGGAGGGGAGTGCCGCATATCGCGACTTTCACGGCGGCTTTAAGTCCGGCACGTGCTGCCGCGTAGACGCCGAGCGAATATGCGAACACGTAGACAGTGGTGTATTGTTCTGGAATTCCGGGAAATGACATGTCGGTGTAGTCGCTCACCACGGCCACATCCCATCCCTCCGGACGGCAGTCGGCATAGTATCGGGCGTCGGTAGACCAACCGGTAAAAATAACGACAAGGCGCGTTGCCGCGCCTTTGTCTGTATATGGAAATTCCAGTTTCATATTCTTATGTAGCTGTCTTGGTTAGAAGAGCACCGCTACGTTGATGCGGAAACCATCGGCACGGGTGGAGAGATTCTCCAAAACCTTCGTCTTGGCTGAATAGCTCAATCCCCAAAGATAGCCGAATGATACCTGATACTTCTGAAGCAACTCGCATCCGATGCCGAAGTCGAGGGCTACGGTGCCGAACGGCTGTTGCAGAGCCTTGCAGTTGGTCGCTGCGTTGAATTGGAACACGGGGCCTACGAATGCAAGCGGCGCGATGGTCTCCTCCACGCCTTCAAGACGTGTGTACTTGAAGCGGAGGTGGAGAGGGATGTTTACGGTGTGGAGCACCACGTTTTCATTGCCGTAGCCCTGGCTTTTCCAGGCTTCCCATTCGCCGAAGTTCACTTTCGAACTCCTCATGCCGTAGGTCAGGCCCGCGTCTACTCCGAAGCCGATGCCGGGAATCATGATCTCGGTCATCACGCCCGCGTCGAAGCCGGTGCGCATGTGTGTCTCAAGAAGCGGCTCTTTCCAGTGGAAGTTGTTGAATATCACACTCGCCGTAGGTCCCCAGCGAAGTTCCGCGTTGGCTCCTATCCCACAGATAAGGGCTATGAGAACCAGTACAAGTTTCTTCATCAATCAGTAGTTTTTTTTTAGAACAGGTATGCTGCGGTTACGCTCCAGTAGTTTTTCTTTGCCTTCAGGTCCTGGGTTTCGATGCCGGTATATTTGGCCACGTTGTTGAGGCCGAAGCAGTAGCCGCCGGTGATCTGCACGTGGCTCAGAAGTTCCACGCCGATGCCCACGTTCCAGCCAACTTCACACGATTTCGACTCAATGTTGCCGATGGTGTGCTTGTTGAGGGCGATCAGGAAGTCGGGACCGGTATAAATCATAGGAGTGATGATCTTGCCTACGATGGGAAGTCCGATCTTCCATTTCAGGTTGACGGGGATGTCGATGAAGTCTTTGTTTTTATACAGCTCGTTGGCGATTTCGTTGTCGAGGTTCTGGCGCGAGTAAAGGATGGAGGCGTCGGCGCCGATGTTGACGATAGGAATTGTGAACTCTGCCATCAGACCTGCTTCCCAACCTGTACGGTTGCCGGCGTCGGAGAGTGAGCTCGAAACGTTCTTGACATTAAGCTTGCTGAAGTTCATGCCTGCCTTGATGCCCCAACGGAAATCTGCCGATGCATATCCGAACGAGAAGATCGCAACCAAAGCTACGAGTAAAGTTTTTTTGAATGTCTTCATATCTCTATGTTTTTTAATTCTTTCCGCCTGGCGGAAATTTGATGGGTTATACTTTGTGGGTGCCTTTGCGGCGACATCGCGTCTCCCGGTTCTGTTGCTCCTCACTTTGTAATAACGCTGTTACGATGTGCAAAGTTAATAAATTTATTGAACAAGTCAAAAAAAAATTGTAACTTTGCACTGCGATAGCGTGGGGATATTTCGGAAGAAGTTGCCTGGTGCAACTTCAATGTGATATTAACAACATATAAGAAAATGAACATATCAATCTCAAAACAGCAACTCGCAGCCATGCCGGCAGCTCACTATGCGGGCGCGATCCGGGTCATCGACAGGCCCGAAGATGCGCAGCATGCCGTCGACGTGCTCAAGGATGCTGATTTGATTGGATTCGACACCGAGACGCGCCCTTCTTTCAAGAAAGGCCAGAACTTCAAGGTGGCGCTCATGCAGCTCGCCACTTCCGAGGTCTGCTTCCTTTTCCGCCTTAACAAGATCGGCCTTCCCGAGCCTTTGAAAGAACTGCTTCAGAATCCCGATATACTGAAAATAGGACTCTCCACAAAAGATGACTTCCGAAACCTCCGGAAGGTGTGGAACATAGAGCCTGCCGGCTTCGTGGAGCTGCAGGACTACGTGACAGGATGGAACATCCTCGACAAAAGCCTCTCGAAACTTTACGGCATACTCTTCGGCCAACGCCTCTCGAAGACACAGCGCCTCAGCAACTGGGAAGCAGAAACCCTTTCGGAAGCCCAGATGCACTACGCCTCGCTCGATGCCCTCGCCTGCATTCAGATCTACTCTCATCTGCGCGACGGCAAGTTCAATCCTGAAAATTCGGAGTTCCAAATCGAATCTCCCGCACTGTAATGAGAAAATATAAATTCATCTGGCTCCCGCTCCTGCTCGGCGCCTACTTCCTCTTCATGACCTTCTATTTCGGCATCGACCTGCTCAAGGCCGGAGAGACGTTGCGCTTCTGGGCCACTATAGCCGCCGAAGTGGTGGTGCTCATAGCCCTGGCCTTTTTCCTCCGTCGGCGTGACCGCTTGCGCAAGGAGCGTGAGGATGACATGCGCGGACGCTGACGGCCCGTTTCCTGAACCTGCCTTATGATTTATGAAGATATTCTGCGCTCTCTGAAAGAGGAGAGCCGTCTCCGCACCATCCCCGAGTCGATGCGCGGCATCGATCTGATCAGCAACGACTACATGGGGCTCGGAGCACGCCATGCCGAATTCATCGGTGAATTCCAATCCCGTTTTCCCGACGCGCCGATGTCGGCTTCCGCTTCCCGCCTCCTTCAGCGCGACCAGCATTATCACAACATGCTCGAGGATTTCCTCGCGTCGCTCTATTCCCGCCCCACTTTGCTCTTCAATTCAGGCTATCACGCCAATGTGGGCGCTCTGTCGGCGTTGTCTGTAGCCGGCACGCTCATCGTGAGCGACAAACTCGCACATGCGTCCATGATCGATGGCATCAGGCTCGGACGTGGCGACTCAGCACGTTTCGCCCACAACGACATGGAGATGCTGGAGCGCATTCTCGAGAAGAAAGCCGCGGCCTACAGTCAGGTGGTGGTAGTCACCGAATCGGTGTTCAGCATGGACGGTGACCTCGCTCCGCTTCAGGCCATGACAGCCCTGAAGGAGCGCTTCCCAAATGTTTTGCTATATGTAGATGAGGCCCACGCTTTCGGAGTGATGGGGGAGAAGGGTCTCGGTCTTGCCGAGCAACTTGGTCTCATTGATAAGATCGACGTTATTGTCGGCACTCTCGGCAAAGCGGCTGCCGGGTCGGGTGCCTTTATATCGTGCAGCCCTGTGCTTCACGACTATCTGCTCAACGCTGCCCGCAGCTTCATTTTCTCCACTGCGCTGCCCCCCGCGGTAGTGGCTTGGGATATGCTGATGATTGAAAAACTTACCGCCATGCAGGAAGAAAGGCGCTATCTCGGCGGTCTGTCGCAATGGTTTCGCGGCAGGTTGGCCGAAGCAACCGGAATCGACAATCCGAGCCGCAGCCAGATCATACCCATACATGCCGGCAGCGCGGAGCGTGCAATAGAGATGGCGGGGAAACTGAGGCTGGCAGGAGTCGACGCGTTGCCTATACGTCGTCCTACAGTGACGGCCGGTGCCGAGAGAATACGGCTGTCGCTCTCCGCGCTTGTCACTCGCGCCGACCTGCAACGTGTGCTCGATGCGTTGTGAGAGTGCCGTCGGCCGTGAGTTCGGCGTATGAGAATGTGCTGATCCAGTCGCCGAGGATGGTGATGTCGCTCGTCGGCGTCAGCTGTTCCTGTTTCAATATGTGTAGGTGCCCGTAGATGAAATGTCTGATGTCGGGGTGGCTCTCAAGATATTCCGTCGAGAATGCTTTAAGTTTGTCGTAGAGCGGATACCACTCCTGACCGGGCTCGCGCCCCGTGGCGCGGCTGTGGCGGCTCCATGCCGAGGCGAAAGGCACCGTCCAGCGCGGGTGGATGCCTGAATAGAAAAACTGGCACACCTTCGAGCGGAACAGCGACCGCAGCAGTCGGAACCCGAGCGGATGTCGGCCCACTCCGTCGCCATGCGCCATGAAGACCTTCATGCCGTATATCTCTTCGGTGAGGCTTCCGTCTATCACCCTCACTCCCAGTTCGTTGGGCAGATAGTCGAATATCCAGATGTCATGGTTGCCGATGAGCCACGTTATCTTGACGCCGGAGTCGGACAGCTCGGCGAGCTTGCCGAAAAATCTCACGAATCCGCGTGGCACCACATACCGGTATTCATACCAGTAGTCCAATATGTCGCCGAGCAGATAGATCGCCTCGGCGTCTTCTTTTATCGAGTCGAGAAATCTCACCACCCTCAGTTCAGACTCGCGTGAGTCGGCGAAGTAGGGAGCCCCGAGGTGCAGGTCGCTGATGAAGTATGTCTTCATGTCTGGCCGTTGTGTGTGGGTGTCGGCTGTTTAAAGAAATCCCAATTCAAGTTTCGCTTCCTCCGACATCATCGACTGATCCCATACCGGCTCGAAAACAAGCCGCAGGTCTACTTTCTCCGGGCCCTTGATGCTCACGAGTTTCTGGCGCACGTCTTCCAAAATGAAGTCGGCGGCAGGGCAGCTCGGCGCGGTCAGTGTCATGTCTACGTGCAGCGTCTTTGCGTCCACGTCGTAGTCGATCTTGTAAATGAGGCCGAGGTCGTAGACGTTAACCGGTATCTCAGGGTCGTAAACGGTGCGCAGCATTTCTACGGCTTTCTCCGTCACTCGGAGTTCTTCGGCATTCTTTTCTTCTATTGTCATCGGTATATTATGATTCTAAATAAGTTTAATCAACTTCATCGGTAGCCGCCATTTGCGGCATCTTCCTTCTATTTCAACAATCTGTCTTGTAGATTTGTTGCAGGATTTTGATAAGCGTCCGGGCAAGTTTCCTCACCTGCTCGTCGCTCACCGCAAGGTAGGGGGGCATCAGGTAGGCGTTGTGGGCGAAAGGCCTGATCCATACGCCTTCCTCGACACACATCCGCTGGAATTCTCCGAGCCATGTGATGTAGTCGTGCAGTTCGATCACGCCGATGCCTCCGAGCACCCTCACTTCCTTCACGAAAGGCAGTCCGGCTGCCGGGGCGAGTTCTTCCTTTAGGATTGATTCTATTTCAGATATCCTCTTGTGCCAGGGGCTTTTGAGAAGCAGTTTCGTGCTCGCGAGCGCCACCGCGCATGCCAGCGGATTGCCCATGAATGTGGGCCCGTGCATGATGCAGCCGGCTTCGCTGTCGGATATCATGTCGGCCACTTTCTCCGACGTCACCACCGCGGAGAATGTCATGTAGCCGCCCGTCAGCGCCTTTCCTATCAGCATGATGTCGGGCTCCACTCCAGCGTGCTCCCATGCGAAAAGTTTGCCTGTGCGTCCGAAACCTGTCGCTATCTCGTCGAATATCAGCAGTATTCCTTTCTCGTCGCAAGCCCGCCGCAGTTCCCTGAGATACTGGGGGTTGTAGAATCTCATTCCTCCGGCTCCCTGCACTATCGGCTCCAATATCACTGCCGCAATCGTGTCGCCATGCTCGTCGAATATTTTCTGCATCGGCTCGAAGTCTTTCGGGTCCCATTCGTCGTGAAATCCGCACTGGGGGGCGTCGGCGAAATATCTGATAGGGAGTGCCGGGCCGAAAGCTCCGTGCATTCCGGTCACCGGGTCGCACACCGACATGGCGTTCCACGTGTCGCCGTGGTAGCCCGACCTGATGGTGGCGAAGTTAGTGCGCTTCATGTCGTTCTGAGCCTGCACTGCCATCTTCATGGCCACTTCCGTAGCCACGCTTCCTGAGTCGGCGTAGAAGATGCGGTTCATCGAGGGGGGGAGTATGTCGAGCAGTAGTTTGCCGAGTTCTATGGCCGGCTCGTGGGTGAGGCCGCCAAACATTACGTGGCTCATTTTGCCGATCTGCTTTTCTATCGCCGCGTTGAGCACGGGATGGTTGTAGCCGTGTATGACGCACCACCACGACGACATTCCGTCGATAAGTTCCCGGCCGTCGGCGAGCGTCAGGATAGCCCCGTCGGCATGGTCCACCTTGTAGGTGGGGAGCGGGTTGTGGGTAGTGGTGTATGGATGCCAGAGATGTTCTGTGTCGAATCTGTCGTTCATTGCTTGTCTTTGTTAGGTATCCCGGCTCACGCGCATTTCTTCCGGTGAGGTTTCTTCCGATGAAGTAAAGACCTCTCCGAGGCCTGCGCCGCCGGGTTTCATGATGCAAAATTACTAAAAAAAGACGTGACCGCAAAGCGCGCCGCCCTCAAATTCCGGCTACAAAATTAAAAAGAGCCTAACCACCACGGCCGGGCTCTTTTTATGAGTTTCTACAGGTAAAAAATCTTAAGGTAAAAAGATTGTTTAGATTCTGAATGCAAAGATAGCGTCTTATTTTGAATTCTCCAAATTATTTTTGACAAAATGATACAAATATGTTGCACAACATATAAATCTTAGTAATGATTGCTTAAATATTGGTGCGTTTTAGCCAATTTTTATTAAAAATATGTTATACAACATACTTTTTCGTCGGTTCAGCCAATCTTGCTTCAGCACATCTCGGTGAATTTCGCGGCAGGAAAATGCTTGGCGAGATACCCTCTGATATATTGCTTCGTGTCGGCGCAGATGGTGGAGTCTTTGTCGAAGTGTCCGTTGTAGACCACTTCGGCCAGTTCTATCCCGCGCGTGCGGATGGCCTCGAGCGTAAGCAGCGTGTGGTTGATCGAGCCGAGCTGTCCGTTGGTCACCACTATGGCCTGCATCCCGCTTTCCTTCATGTAGTCGATCGTGAGGTATTCCCCTTTCAGCGGCACCATGATGCCCCCGGCTCCCTCTATGAGCACTATGTCGTATCGTTTTTCGAGCTCGTCGGCAGCGCGGTCTATCTTTGCGAAGTCAATGTCTCGTTTGTCGATTTTGGCGGCGAGGTCGGGCGAGCAGGGATAAGAGAAAATCTCAGGCGCCGTGAGCATGCTGCGGTCTTCTTCCGTCATGTCGATGCCCATGATTTGGCGGTGTACGAGTATGTCCTCGCTCATGCCGTCGTTGCCCGTCTGTATGAATTTCTGGGTTATCACTCTTTTCCCCTCTTTCATCCATCGGAGGGCGAGCCAACCGGTGGCCCAGCTTTTCCCCACGTCTGTACCTATTCCGGTGATGAAGTATTTCATATCTTGAATTGTTTTCGGTCGAAAAGTATTTTCAGTCGAAGAGGGGCGCGATTTTGTCGCGCCCCCGTTCATGTATCGTTGTTCTGTATCGTTCCTTTAATCTGCAAACATCAGTATGCGCACATCTGCACACAATCAATTTGCAGAATCTTCACATATCAATATGCGAACATCGGATAGTCGTTCATCAGCTCGTTCACCTCGCTGCGCACTGCGGCTATCTCCTGTTCGTTGTCGGCGTTGCAGAGCACGCGGTCGATGAATTCCGCTATCTTCACCATCAGGTCTTCCTTGGCGCCGCGGGTGGTGATGGCTGCTGTGCCGAAACGCAGACCGGAAGTCAGGAAGGGGCTTCTCGAGTCGTAGGGCACCATGTTCTTGTTGGCGGTGATGTCGGCCTCCACAAGCACACGCTCCGCTTTCTTGCCGCTCATGTCGGGGAACTTCGTGCGCAGGTCTACGAGCATGCAGTGGTTGTCGGTGCCGCCCGAGATGATCTTATAGCCTCTCTTGGTGAGTTCCTCTGCGAGCACTTTGGCGTTTTTCTGCACCTGAAGGGCATATTCTTTCCATTCCGGCTGAAGAGCCTCGCCGAATGCCACAGCCTTGGCTGCTATGACGTGCTCGAGCGGACCTCCCTGCACTCCGGGGAAGACAGCGCTGTCGAGAAGCGCCGACATCTTCTTGATCTCACCCTTCGGAGTCTTCTTGCCCCAAGGGTTGTCGAAGTCCTTGCCCATGAGTATCATGCCGCCGCGCGGGCCGCGGAGGGTCTTGTGGGTGGTTGTGGTCACGATGTGGGCATGTTTCACCGGGTTCTCGAGCAGTCCGGCTGCGATGAGGCCTGCAGGGTGAGCCATGTCTACCATGAAGATGGCGCCGATTTCGTCGGCAATCTTCCTGATGCGGGCGTAGTCCCATTCACGGCTGTAGGCGCTTGCGCCGGCTATGATCAGCTTCGGACGCTCGCTACGGGCTTTCTCCTCCAGTTCCTCATAGTTCACCCTTCCGTCTTCTTCCTTCACTGTGTAGCTGATCGGGTTGAATACAAGGCCCGAGAAGTTCACCGGGCTGCCGTGGCTGAGGTGTCCGCCGTGGCTAAGGTCCATGCCCATGAACTTGTCGCCCGGCTGCAGGCATGCCATGAATACAGCCATGTTGGCCTGTGCGCCAGAGTGGGGCTGCACGTTGGCCCATTCAGCGTCGAAGAGTTTCTTGGCACGTTCGATGGCGATATTTTCCGCTTCGTCCACTATCTGGCATCCGCCGTAGTAGCGCTTGGCCGGATATCCTTCCGCATATTTGTTGGTGAGGCAGCTGCCCATTGCGCGCATCACTTCGTCGCTCACGAAGTTTTCGCTGGCTATCAGTTCGATGCCGCGGCGCTGGCGCAGATGCTCGCGGTCAATGATGTCGAAGATTTCGTTGTCTCTTTTCATACGTAGGTGTTTTATCAGGTTATATTTTCTTTACAATTTACAATTCACAATACCCAGAGAGCGTGCATCGTGCATTATGCATTGTGCA